>NZ_JAPZVM010000009.1:0-140999 GCF_027529745.1 Phocaeicola acetigenes | reverse complement strand
GAAAGATTCGGATCATAAATCTCCTCCTTCTTCAGATAGTCCAGGCTGCGGTTGCGGGCAGTCGTATAAAGGTAGGCTTTGACATTTTCTATCTCGGCTCCACTGATACTTAATTTCTCCCACAAGGCAGAAAAACTATCTTGTACGATGTCTTCTGCAATATCCGTATCATGGACATAGTGCAGCACGTACAAGCATAACGAACGATAATGGTATTTAAATGTTTCGTCTATGTCTATTGTAAATTTATTCATACAAATAGGCTTATTATTCTGTGTGTCTACATAAAAGGACACAAAATAAGGCAAAATTCACTATTTCATATTGTTAAAGAAATATAACGTACCCCTTTCCCATATACACATGGTGGAAAACATCACGGGGTTTCCGCACTTTCCTTTCCGTTTTTCCACATTCTTTCTTTTTTTCCGTCCTATATCTATCGGAAAATAAAAAATACGTTTATGGAAGAAAAAGAAGTTGCGCAAGGTTTATTTGATGGTGGAGTTCGGAAAACCTTTTGCGGTAAAAAGGAGATGTATGTAGCCCTCATGGCAGAACCAACTTTTTCGCAGTTCTCCAAGTTCATGCCCGTATCCAAGAAAGACGAGGTATCGGCTATGAGAACGCTTATCAAGGACTGCTTCATCGAAGGTGACCACGAACTGGTAAATAATAATTTCCGGTTCCTCTTCGGCTTGATGGGACAACTCACCGACTTATTATCACCCGCTAGAGCACGCTCATAAATTAATAGAATGTTGGGCGGTACGTGACGACCAGCAACATCCGGCAACAGATGATTTACGCGCGTCACTACTTTCCCGGCGTCAACCAACATAAGGTGACGGACGAGGAGCCCGAACAACTTTCGGAAGAAGTACTCTGACTGTACGAACAGGTGATAATAAGTCAAATAAGCTAAGAAATAATAAAAATGTTAAATCTTCATCCTTTAGAATGTACAATTAAAGACAACGACCATATTCCTGACTTATTGCTTATAAAATATTGAGGAATAATTAGTTGTAAATACAATTATCGTACCTATATACAATGTTGAAAAATATATAGAGAAATGTGTTCGTTCTCTATTAGAACAAACATTTAAGGATATAGAATATATATTTGTAAATGATGCAACACCAGATAATAGTATGTATGTTCTTGAAGATATTATATCTGAATATCCTAGTAGAATGAAGAATTGTATAATTATAAATCATTCGGAAAACAAGGGAGTTGCAGCTGCAAGAAATACGGGCTTGAATATATCGAAAGGAGAATATGTCATTTATTGTGATAGCGATGATTGGATTGAGCATACGATGCTGGAAGATATGTATAGAGTAACGCAAGAGCAAAATGCTGAAATAGTAACTTGTGATTTTCGTATGGCTTATAATAATCATTGTGTAGATTATCATACAGTTGATTGGTCTGAGGATAAAATTGCTTCACTACGCAACTATATGACTTATGGATGGACTGTATTATGGAACATACTTGTAAAGCGTGATATCTATGTACAGAATAAGTTGAAGTCTTTAGAAGCAGATGCTGCATATTGTGAAGATTTTAATTTATCTGTAAAATTATTGTTTCATGCAGGTAAAATAGTACATTTGGATAAAATTTTATATAACTATAATCAAATGAATGGAGGTTCCATTATGCGCAGTTTGAATGAAAAAACGATGCATGATGAGCAGGTGATGTATCTTGATGTAATTAACTATTTCAAAGAGAGGGGGGTATATCAAGATTATGAAAAACAATTAGGATGGAGAATATTGAAAAGTAAACAGGAATGGGTGCTTAGTGTAAAAACATATGATAAATTTTTAAAGCTTCATCCAGATAGTCATAAATATATATGGTCTTGTCCGTATATTAATTTAAAACTAAAAATTATGATGTGGTCTTTAACGCATCATTTTAGTCTTATATCGCGATTTATGCTATTTTTAAGATTTCTGAAGCATGGAAAATAAGGTGATAAATTATACTGCTGTAATTCGTACGTTAGGTACGGCAGGTAATAAATTCCAAGCATTATTGGAATCTTTAGAAAGACAAACCCTTCAACCTGCAAAGATTTTGGTATATATAGCAGAAGGTTATGCTATGCCAAAAGAAACGATTGGAAAAGAACAATATATTTATGTGAAAAAAGGTATGGTAGCACAACGTGCTTTACCATATGATGAAATTGATACAGAATATATTTTATTTTTGGATGATGATGTATATTTACCAGCTACAGCTGTAGCGCAGTTGTATCAGTATTTGGTAGATAATGATGCAGATGTAATATCTCCTGATGTTTTTCCTAATTCAGAACGTTCATTATTGGGAAAGTGGTTGATGAAACTTTCTGGTCGAATGGTAGACAGGCCGGATGATGGAAAGTGGGGATATAAAGTGATGCGTAATTCTGGATATTCCTATAATGCTAATCCTAAATCTGGGGTATATTTATCGCAGACTAATGCCGGACCTTGTTTCTTTTGTAAAAAAGAAGATTTTTTGAGGATTCATTTTGAAGAGGAACTTTGGATGGATCAGATGAAATATGCTTTAGGGGATGATCAGGTGATGTATTATAAGATGTATTGCATGGGATTGAAACAGTTGACTTGGTTTCATAGTGGAATAAAACATTTAGATGCAGGTTCTACAATGATGAATGAAGAAAAGGAAAGAATGCTGATTTATTCTGATTTCCGCTTTAAAACTATCTTTTGGCATCGTTTTATTTATTTACCCGATAAATGTGGATGGAGTAAAGTTTGGAGTATAATAGCTATTGGTTATACTTTTTTGTTTACTTTTTTGATTTCATTATTAAAGGGAAGAATTGATGTCTTCAGATTAAAATTTAGGGCGATAAAGGATGCTGTAAATTTTATAAAAAGTGAGGATTATCGTGCTTTACCATTAATTAAAAAGGTAGTAAGATGAAGACAATTCCTATAGTATTTGCTTTTGATAATAACTTGGTTTTACCGGCTTGTGTTTGTATTTCCTCTCTTTTGATGAATGCCAAAGAAGATACGTTTTATGATATTTTTATTTTACACTCTTCAAAGATTGATTTGCATAAAGAACAGTTGGATGAATTGCCAAAACATTTCAGCCGTTGCCGGATTCAGTATCGTGTGGTAGATAATACTTTCGATCAGGCTTTTGAAATAAGAGGGATTACAGCTGCTACTTATTATCGCTTGCTGATTCCGGAGTTGATTCCTGAATACGATAAGGTGATTTATGCAGATGTAGATATTATATTTCGGATGGATTTGTCTGAACTTTATAATACAGAGATAGGGGAGAATTATATTGCTGCGACCCGTGAATTAGGTATGAATTTGACGAAAGATGGAAAGAAACATATCCATTCTATGCCAGGATTGACTATTGGTAGCTATATTCAGGCTGGTTTTATTGTTATGAATATTCAGACTATTCTAAAGGATAATATTCATTTACGGTTTAAGGAATGGAGTAATAAGAAATTGAAATTCCAAGATCAGGATATATTGAATATCGTTTGTAAAGATAAAATCCATTATTTGCCAATGGAATACAATATGACAGATTATTCCTATATGTTTGCCGTGAGAAAACGCTCTTTAATTAAGGACTTGTTTTCTGATACTGAGATAGATTATGCTGTAAAGAATGGTAATATTCATTATAATGGACATAAACCATGGAAGAAATATAGTGTTAATTTTGATATTTGGTGGGAATATTATCGTAAATCTCCTTTCTTTGATGAAGAATTTTATTTCGAGTTTTTCTATACCCGTTTAAACGAGTTGGATCAGCTTTCACTTTGGAAGCGTATCAAGATTTTAATTCGTTATTTTGTTTTTGGGAGAAGAAAATAATGATTGTTGCTAATATATGAATAGTATATCTAAATATATTTATAATTTATTGATACAGCCCTTTAAATCTCAATTTCCTTTTTTTGTTATAATTCTTTTATTTTCTTCAATTGTTGATTTAATAGGTTTTTCTGCTTTTGAATCTGTTCCAAAGGCTATATTTATATGCATGCATCATTTTGTAATATGCTATTTTGTAACATTTATATTATGCATATTGCCTTATGAAATGAAAAAATGGTATAGATTATTCGTTTTTTTGTTGTTAGGGGTAAATTTTTTGATCGATATAATTTGTGTATATAGCTTTCATTTCACTTTCGATCAGGAAGTACCGGCAATATTGCTTGGCACAAATAGTAATGAAGCTGTTGAGTTTATACATACTTTTATTCCTTATTCTTTAGTTTTCATTATAATAGTTAGTTTCCTATTTTTGGGTTTTGTATATATAAAGTTAAGACAATTACCTTTATGCATAAAGGATCAATATTGTATTGTTTTATTGTTGTTCGTTTTTTTATCTTTATTGTCTTTTGCAGCTATTAGTAATAAAAACTTTGGAAATGTTTCAATTACCAAATTTTATACGATATTGAATGCTACTTCTCCTCCTGATTTGAAAGATTATGCAGTTCGTCCACAGTTGTTGACTTTGTCTGAAAAAAAACCTAAAAATATAGTAATGATTATTGGAGAGTCTTTCTCTAAAACTCATAGTTCATTGTATGGGTATCATAAAAACACTAATCCTTGTTTGAAAGTCTTGCAGAATAATGGTCTGCTTTATGTCTTTAATAATATTCAGACTCCAGCGTTAAATACTGTACCTGTTTTTCAAAGTTTAATGAGTACTTATAAGCCGGAGTTTAAGGATAGTATAAATTGGTTTGAGTGCATTACTATGCAAGGGGTATTGAAAGCAGCTGGATATTATACATCTTGGATATCTAATCAAAGTCAAAAAGGATTTCATGATAATGTCATCGCAAAATTTGCGTATTTATGTGACACTTCTGTTTTTGCCGGAAACAGATTTGCAGCAATGGGGAAAAAAGATCTTGATGAAATAATAATTGATTCTGTTTCTAAGTATAAGAACATGGGTGACGAGCAGCATTATAGATTTTATTTTATACATTTAATGGGGTCGCATCCTGATTTTAAAAAACGTTATCCGCTTTCTTTTGATATATTCAAGGCTGATGATTACCCTGATAAAAAAAAGGAACAAAGAACTATTTTAGCTTCTTATGACAATTCCATTTTGTATAATGATTTTGTAGTTTCAAAGATTCTGAATCTTTTTAGCGAGGATGAGGCTATAATTTTCTATTTTTCAGATCATGCATTAGATGTATTTGATAGTAGAGATGATTATGTGGGACATGCCAGATATAACGATTCTAAATCACTCATTGCAGGTTCCAATATTCCTTTTATGGTTTATATGACTCCTTCATTCCAATCTGATTTTCCAAATATTAAAAATATCCTTCAATCTAAATTAGATTGTTATTACAGGATAGATGATATGATTTATACTATAATGGATGTAATAGGGGTAAAGTTTGAGGATGGCAATAGGGATAATAAACAGTCTTTATTAAATTTGTACTAATTCTTTTAAATATTTAGCTTTTTGTTTGTATGTTATAAGTTTTACTTCAAACTAAAGCGCAGAAATTTATAGACTGATTAACTTAGCTACTTATAGAGATGGATGATTTTAAATATAATGTAAGTGTTATTGTACCTATTTATAACGTAGAAAAATTTATAGCCCGGTGTGTCAAGTCTTTGATGGAGCAAAGTCTTGATAGGGTGGAATATATATTTATAGATGATGCAACTCCGGATAATAGTATTATCCTTTTAAAGGAAGTATTATCGCATTATCCACAAAGAAGTTTGCATTGTAGAATTTTAGAGCATGAAAAAAATAAAGGGTTACCTGCTGCTCGAAATACAGGATTGAATGCTGCCAAAGGTCAATATATTTTTCATTGTGATAGTGATGATTTTGTTGAACATGATATGCTGAAACTCATGTATGAAAAGGCTCTGAATACTCAGGCTGACATTGTATGGTCTGATTGGTATCTTTCTTATGGGACAAAAGAAAGATATATGTATCAGCCTGAATATAAGTCTGCTTACTTGGCTTTAAAAGGAATATTGGCCGGAGAAATGAAGTATAATGTGTGGAATAAACTTATAAAGCGGACGCTTTATGTAGAAAATAATATTCAGTTTCCTTCTGGGCATGGAATGGGAGAGGATATGACTGTAATCAAATTATTTGCTTGTGCGAATAATGTTTCTTGTCTGCATGAAGCTTTTTATCATTACGTTAAAATGAATGAAGGTGCTATGACTATGGCATGGTGTGAGAAACATTTATCTGATTTAAAATATAATGTAAACGAAACAGAATGTTATATTAAGTCTAAATATAAGAATGAACTTGACGATTACTTGTCTTATTTTAAATTGTGTGTAAAACTTCCATTTTTAATCTCTACAGATTTTTCTATGTATAAACTTTGGGGGAAGTGGTATAATGAAGCAAATGGGTTTATATTGAAGAATAAGACAGTTTGTGTCAGAACAAGAATATTGCAATGGATGGCATGGAAAAAACAATATTGGTTTGTCTGGCTTTATAATGTGATAATTCAAAAATTTGTGTATAGAATAATATTAGGGTATCGATGATAAAGGTTATTGGTATATTGTTGACATTGATAGTCACCAGCTTGTATTTGTTTCCATTTGAACTGAAACACTTACCGGGGGCAAATACTAAAATGATAATGGCCGGATTGGGGCTTATTGTGATCGGAATTCAGATGGCAAGACAAAAAAATCCTTTGATAAATACCGGTTTTTTTAAGCTTGTTCTATTGGCTTCTTTGGTCTCATTAATCGGTTTGTTCGCAGTTGTTTTTAATGATACGTCTGATTTTGAATATGCTACATACATTGTGTCAATGCTGGTTTGGATTTCTGCTGCCTATGTGGTTATTACATGGATGAAATTTGTGCATGAAACAGTTTCTGTTGAATTACTTGCAAAATATATAGTAGCAGTTAGTGTGATGCAATGTGTTTTAGCTCTTGCCATTGATTCTTACATGCCTTTGAAGCAGTTGGTAAATTCTATAATGGTTGTTACACGAATAATGGAAACAAGATTATATGGAATGGATGCCAGTTTGGATATTGCGGGTTCACGTTTTTCTGTTGCTTTAGTATTAATTGTTTATTTGATGAATCGTATTTCTAAAAATAAGTCAATATATAAATCCATATCTTATATTGTTGCTTTTTTTATTATAGCTATTGTAGGAAATATGATTTCCAGAACTACAACAGTTGGTGTTATTGTGGCTTTGTGTTATTTTATTCTCTTACTGTTACGCAATCAGTATAACTCTGTTGTTAAACTAAGATACATTTCAATTCTGTTTGTGGGAATATTGGTTTGTTTGATTCCATTTTTATGCTATTTATATCAAGTTAATACATCGTTTCATGAAAATATTCGTTTTGCGTTTGAAGGTTTTTTTAGTTTAGCAGAGAAGGGACGATGGGAAGTGCATTCAAATGATATGTTGAAAAATATGTACGTATTTCCCGATAATTTGAAAACCTGGTTTATTGGTGATGGATATTTTGATAATCCATATTATTCAGAGCCTTATTATGTCGGACCTAAAATGGGTGGATATTATATGGGTACAGATGTGGGCTATCTGAGATTTATTTATTATTTTGGATTAATAGGGTTATTTGCTTTTAGTGCTTTTATGTTGAAGATTGGGCAAATTCTGATGAATAGATTTCATGAAGAGAGGATAATGTTTTTAATAATCATATTACTCAATTTTATAGTCTGGTTTAAGGTATCTACGGACTTATTTGTTGTCTATGCTTTATTTTTAATGATTCCTAAGAGTGGAGATGAGGGATTTGATAAGTGTTTAAAGCTTGAAAGAACATAGGAGGTTCTATTTCATCAAACAAAAAGTATTCCTGCTGATTGTGTGGCGGGAGGAAATCCGGCCAAAGTAATAAGATATCTTTCTAAAAACGCGACTTGTATCGAAGCCTGATGATACTTGTATCATGAGCCAACGATACTTGTATCGTAAGCCGATGATACAAGTATCGTATGGAGTGAGAAGGGCTTATTAAAGATAAGAAGATGTCAGGGTTGGCAGGGTTGTCACCCTATTTTATAAACTTATTACGTGTGAGTGTGGAGATAATGAATTTTATATCTCTCCACACATTTCTATAAAAAGTTTAAGAAAATACATGCCAACCCCGACAACCCCGACACGATAAAATTGTAATCTGTTAATTTACAGAGAAATACGCTTTGGGTAAAATGTCGGGGTTGTACAGGTTTCCCCGATTTTTCACACCTCTCCGCCATGTAGAAATTCTGAAATCTTTACACCGTTTTGGGTGGCGGAAAGGTGGCGGAGAGGTGGTGGAGATGTGGAGAACTTTTCAGTCTCCGTTAATATTGGTTAAAAACCTTGGATCTAAATTAAAATCTATGAAAATCATTTACTGTACACATTCGGTTTGTAATCCCGGAGGCATGGAACGTGTGCTGTGGAACAAGGTGGTGTGGCTCACAAAGCATACAGACTGGGAGGTGATGGTGGTCACTACCGACCAGCACGGTCGTCCGCCTTTTTATCCGTTTCCGGAAGAGGTGCGGAGAGTGGATTTAGGAATCAATTATTCTGATGACAACGATAAAAACGTATTCAGGAAGATTACAGGATATTTGCGTCGCCGGAAAGAGCATAAGCGGAAGCTTACGGAATTGCTGAAGAAAGAAAAGGCAGACATCGTAGTGTCTCTTTATCCTTCGGAATCTTCTTTCCTGCCCGATATAAAGGACGGCAGCCGGAAGGTACTGGAACTGCATTATTGTAAGTTCTTCCGTCTGCAATATGGGCGTAGCGGACTGTTGGGCTTGATTGACAGATGGCGTACTCGTCAGGATGAACGGATTGTCCGCCGTTTCGATAAGTTTGTGGTGCTGACCTACGAAGACCGGGGATATTGGGGAGAACTGCCCAATATTGTGGTGATTCCGAATGCAGCTATGAAGGTGGGCGAACAGGAAGCGGAGGTACAGAACCGGAAACGGGTGATTGCGGTAGGACGGTTGGATTATCAGAAGGGATTCGACCGGCTGATACAGGCCTGGGAGTATGTGCAGGAGCATACGGCATATAAAGACTGGAGTCTGGATATCTTCGGACAGGGAGAATGGAAAGACTGGTTGCAGCAAATGATAAGCGAGAAAGGATTGGCACATACGGCACATATCCATGCTCCTGTAAAGAATATCGGGAAAGAGTATGCAGAAAGTGCTTTTCTGGTGATGAGTTCCAATTACGAAGGTTTTCCGATGGTGATGATTGAAGCAATGGCTTGCGGACTTCCGGTGGTGTCGTTCGACTATAAGTGTGGTCCGAAGGATATTATCCGCGAAGGGGAGAATGGTATTCTGGTATCCGACGGAGATATCGAGGGACTGGCTGCCGGTATGAGGGAGCTGATGGATGATGCAGACTACCGGATGAAACTCTCTGAAGGAGCTAAAAAAATTACAGAAACTTATTCCGAGGAGGCGGTGATGAAACGCTGGATGGAATTGTTTTCTTCTTTCACAAAACAATGAAAAAACTGTTACAGATTAATCCGGTGTTGCGGGTGTCTACTTCTACAGGCCGCATCATGCAGGAGATAGGGGAGCTGGCCATGCAGAAAGGATGGCAGAGCTACATTGCCTATAGCCGGGGACGCGACGGGGTGAAGCCGTGCCGTTCGGAACTGTTGCCGGTAGGCAGTAAGAGTAGTGTGGCATGGCATGGAGTGATGACACGCCTGTTCGACCGTCACGGATTGTCTTCCGACGGGGCGACAAGAAGGTTTGTAGAAGAGATTGAAAAGTTAGGACCGGATGTCATTCATATTCACAATATTCACGGCTATTTTCTGAATTACCGTATTCTGTTCGACTATCTGTCGCAGTGTGGTATTCCGGTGGTGTGGACCATACACGACTGCTGGCTGTACACGGGTCACTGTTATTATTATTCGTTTGCGCAGTGCGACAGATGGAAGACCGGTTGCGGACAGTGCCCGCAGAAAAGGGAGTTTCCCGCCAGTTTCTTTCTCGACCGTTCGGCACGCAATTTTGCCGACAAGTGCAAGGCTTTTACTTCGATGCCGCACGACAAGCTGACCATTGTACCGGTGTCGGAATGGATCAGAGGAGAGATGCAGCACTCATTCCTGAAAGAGTATAATTTTCGGGTGATTCACAATGGTATCAATTTGGAAGTGTTCGATGTCTATGAGGCCGAAGCAGTAAGAAGCAGGTATAACTTACAGGGAAAACGAATCATTTTGGGAGTGGCAAGTATCTGGAGTCGCGAAAAGGGGTTACAGGACTTTATCGAACTGGCTAAACTGCTGAATGCGGACGAGCACATTGTGCTGGTAGGAGTAAAGCCGGAGGAAAAGAAACGGTTGCCGGAAAATGTCATCGGAATTGCACGGACGGAGAACATCCGTCAGTTGGCAGAACTGTATGCAGCGGCAGATGCCTTTGTCAATCCTACCTGGCAGGATAATTATCCTACAGTGAACCTGGAGGCGATAGCTTGCGGTACACCGGTGGTGACATACCGTACCGGCGGAAGCATTGAGGCGGTGACGGAAGAAACCGGACTGATTGTAGAGCAGGGAGATATCAGCGGATTGCTGAAGGCGGTACGCCAGATTGAACACCAGGGCAAGTTGTATTATCGGGACCGGTGCCGGAACTATGCCTTGGCGCATTTCAGAAAAGAAGACCGTTATGCAGATTATCTGAATCTGTATGAGGAGTTGACTGAAAAATTGTAAGGATGCAGAAAAATTTGAAAGTTTTACAGTTGGGCAAGTTTTATCCCATCACAGGCGGAGTAGAGAAGGTGATGTATGATTTGATGACTGGCCTGTCGGAACAGGGAGTGGACTGTGATATGCTGTGTGCATTGGCAGGCAAAGGAAAGCTGATAAAGAATGTCAATGAGCATGCACGGCTGGTGGCTTGCCGGACCTGGAGGAAGGTAGCAGCTACCATGATTTCTCCGGAGATGATTTTTATACTGAGAAAGATTTGCAGGGAGTATGATGTCATTCATGTGCATCATCCCGACCCGATGGCCTGTCTGGCGCTGTTTTGTTCGGGGTATAAGGGAAAAGTAATCTTGCACTGGCACAGTGACATACAGAAGCAGAAAGTGTTGCTTCGCTTTTACCGTCCGTTGCAGAGTTGGCTGATAAAGCGGGCCGATAAAATAGTGGGAACGTCTCCGGTGTATCTGTCGGAATCTCCTTTCTTGAAAGGGGTACAGCAGAAAACCGTGTGTGTGCCCATCGGTATAGAGCCGGTATGTCCGGAGGAGAATCGGGTAAAACAGATCGAGGAAAGATATCCGGATAAAAAGATTGTCTTTTCATTGGGACGGTTGGTTCCTTATAAGGGATTCCGTTATTTGGCAGAGGCAGCCAGGTATCTTGACGACAGCTATGTGATACTGATAGGGGGAACCGGACCGCTGAAAGAAGAATTGCAGGCTCAGATAGAGAGAGAAGGACTGCAGGGGAAGGTGGAACTGCTGGGAAGGGTAAGCGATGAAGAACTTCCCGGATATTACGGAGCCTGTCGGGTATTTTGCCTGAGCAGTGTACAGAAAACGGAGGCTTTCGGGATTGTGCAGATTGAGGCTATGTCTTGCGGGAAACCGGTGGTCGCGACACGGATTCCGCACTCGGGAGTAGCATGGGTGAATGAACACGGCTTTTCGGGCCTGGATGTAGAACCGGAAAATGCGCGTTTATTGGCAGAGGCCATTGCCTGCATCGCAGAAAAAGATGAGGTATATAGAGAGTACGCAGCACATGCGGAGCAGAGATATAGAGAATTGTTTACGAAAGAATGTATGATAGAAAAATGTTTAAATATATATAGAGAAGTATGGATGAAGTAAAAACAAAAGCAATGTATGTATGGAAGAACGATGCCGCAAAGGAACGTGTGCAGTATAGAGATGCCATGTCGCCTGCGATGTGTCGTGTGAAACGTTGTCTGGATGTCATAGCCAGTGTGCTGGGTATGATAGTATTTTCACCACTTTTCCTGATTATTTATCTGGCAGTGAAGCTGGAAGGTGGAAAATCGGTAATCTTCAGACAGGAACGTATCGGGTATAAGGGAAAAACGTTTACTTTGTACAAGTTCCGCTCCATGCAGGAGAGTGCAGAGTCTGACGGAAAGCCGGCTTTGTGTCAAAAAGGTGATAAACGTCTGACTACTGTGGGACGTTTTCTGCGTGAACATCATCTGGATGAATTGCCCCAGCTTTGGAATGTGCTGAAAGGAGAGATGAGTTTTGTGGGGCCGCGTCCGGAACGTAAGTTTTATGTAGATCAGATTAAGGCAATCAATCCGGATTATGAACTGTTGTATAAGTTGCGTCCGGGACTTTTTTCTGCCGCTACACTTTACAACGGGTATACGGATACGATGGAGAAAATGCTGATTCGCCTGCGGATGGACTTGGAGTATTTGTCGACCCGGTCGTTGTGGCTGGATACGAAAATCATTTTCCTGACCGTGTATTCGATACTTTCGGGTAAGAAATTCTAAGAGACACAAGAAATAGAAAAATGAAACTGAAAGAAAATTTACAACTGCGTAAGGTGGGACGGCAATACATGGTAGTGGATTCTTGTTCCGGAAGTGTAAACCTGTCGAAAGTCTTTACCTTGAACGAAACGGCTGCCGGTTTGTGGCAGAGAATGGAAGGTGGGGAATGTTCCGTAGAGGAACTGACCGACTGGATGTGTGGAGAGTATGAAGTGGACAGGGAAACTGCCCGTAAGGATATAGAAAGGCAGTTGGAAGTGTGGAAACGCGAAGGGCTTGTAGGTTGAGAAAGTGAGAAAAAACTTGGAGAGAGAAAAGAGCGCTTTACTGGTTTTGTTGCGGGCAGGTTTATGGGAAAAAGAACCGGAAGATCTGTCGGGCTTTCCTTTGAGCAACGATAGCTGGCTGAAACTATTTCAGATGGCACGCCGGCAGTCCGTCACTGGCATCGTATATAGAGGGGTATGCCAGTTGCCTGAAGAGTTGATGCCATCACAAGGCCTTCTGATGCAGTGGACGGTAGCTGTAGACCGGATTGAAAAAAGAAACCGTAAAATGAACGGGGTCTTGGGCGAGTTGTACGGCATGTGGGGGGCAGAAAACAGACCTTTGCTGTTGAAAGGACAGGGAGTGGCTTCGTTTTACGAGGCTCCGCTTGTCCGAGAGTGTGGAGATATCGATTTGTATTTTTCAGAGAAAGACAAGGAGAAGCAGGCTGTAGAGGCAATTGTCCGTCAGGGAGTAGAGGTAAGGAAATGCCCAGATCAAAGTCTGTTTTGTCTCTGGAAAGGAATAGAAATAGAGATACATCCCCGTTTGATTGATATTTACAATCCCTGTGCTTACCGCTGGTTGCAGCAACTGGAAGAAAAGAACGGCCGGCCGGTAAGTCTGAAGGATACGGGCGGACCTGAGATTGAGGTTCCTTCTCCGATGTTGAATCTGTTGTTGCTGGATACACACATTCTGAAGCATGCATTAGGAAGAGGGATTGGTTTACGTCAGCTTTGTGACATGGCGCGCGCCTGCTATGGTCTGCATGGAAAGGTGGATGCCGAAGCAATGAAGCAGATTTCTCACCGGTTGGGCATACGGAAATGGAACAAGTTGCTGCATGCCTTTCTTGTGGATAATCTGGGACTTGATTCGAAGTATTTGCCTTATGCCGAGAGAGAAAAAAATGCAGAACCTCTGCTGGAAATAGTTTGGAAAGGAGGAAACTTCGGTATGTATCCGGAAGGAAAAACACAGGAACCCATGAACGGATGGAGAGGGAAAATGGCTACCTTGCGTGCATTTTTGAAGAACCTTCGTTTTTCCGGTTATTATGCACCGAAGGAAACCGGATGGTTGATGTGGAATTTAGTAGTAGGACAGTTTAAGAAATGAAACAGCATGTATTTGATATAGCCGGTTTCCGGGTCGGGTTATGGCTTCCCGGTGAATGGGATGCAGAAGGGCTTTTGCCTTCTTTCAGACCGTTCCGCTGTAAAGGATCTGAAGGAGGGAAATTGATTCTGGAGATGAGGGTAAACGGAGAGAATCTGCCGGATACCTTTCCGCAGGGAGAGCTGCTGGAAGAGATGGAAAACGATATGGGGCATGTAAGGCTGTATGTGCTTCCGGAGGAATATAGAGTGGACATTTCTTCTCCCCGAGGGGAAAAAGTGCATACAATGATAGCCAATCGGTGCTTTGCGCGGGCGGAAGTAAAATTATGCGACACGGAACCGGATAAAGGCTATGTACTGACCTCCTTGCTTCGTATTGCTTTTTCACAGGCTATCTTGCGTGAGAAGGCAGTGTCGGTTCATGCTTCTGCGGTGTATGGAAATGGAAAGGCTTATCTTTTTATGGGAAAAAGCGGAACCGGAAAAAGTACACATTCTGCGTTGTGGATGAGTTGCTTTAAGGAATTTGACCTGCTGAACGATGACAATCCGGTGATACGTATGCAACAAGGAAAAGTCTGGGCGTATGGAACACCCTGGAGTGGAAAAACACCTTGTTATAAGAACATTGGGATGCCGGTGGGAGGAGCAATTCGGCTGAAACAGGCTCCTTTTAATCGTTTTTTACAGAAAAAAGACGCAAATGCGTTTATTATTTTGCTTCCGGCTTGCTCAGTGATTCGTAAAGATGTATATTTGAACGGTCTTTTGTGTGATTTGTTGGCACAAATGGCAGAGGGGATTCCGGTAGGGCTTTTGGAATGTCTTCCGAATAAAGAAGCTGCACGGTTGTGCCGGAAAGAAATTGAAAATGTGGAGATAGAGAGAAACTAGATTATTGAGAAAAACTAAATTAATGGTATAAAAAAGAGATGAACAAGCAAATTGTATTATTCAGTTTATTGGCTATCCTGTTATTGTCTTCTTGTGCGTCGCGCAAGAGTTTTGTCTATCTGAGGGACATGGAAATGGGACAAAAATACCCGTTCGATGATAAGCACGAAGCCGTTATCCGCAGCAACGACCGTTTGGGGATTACCGTAAGCTGCAAGAATCCGGAACTGGCGATTCCGTTCAATATTCAAGGGGGAAATTTTCAGGTGGATATGGCCGGTAATGTAAAGGCTTCTGAAACTGCAGGAAGTAAGGGGAAAGGATACCTGGTAGACGTAGACGGTAACATTGATTTCCCGATTTTGGGCAAGCTTCATTTGGAGGGACTGAAAATCAGTGAAGTGAAAAATCTGATTGAAAATAAGATCAAGGAAAGCAATTACATCAAGGATCCGCTGGTAACGGTAGAGATTCTGAACTTTAAGTATACGGTGCTGGGTGCAGTAGGTCATAACGGTACATTTACGGTGGACGGAGACCGCATTACATTGCTGGAAGCCATTGCGAATGCCGGTGACTTGCAGGGAAAGGCAAGAACCAACCGGGTAAAGGTGATTCGTGAAATAAACGGAGAACGCCAGATGTTTGTGCACGACCTTGGTACTAAGGATATTTTCGATTCTCCCTGCTATTATCTGCAGCAAAACGATATTGTATATGTGGAACCGAAATACCGCAAGAAAGATGTGGAAGACCGTGGATGGCAGATCAGTACCTTCCTGCTTTCTATTGTGACCGCGGTTTGCTCGGTAATGTGGGCTATAAAGTAAAGATTAACTGAACAGAATAAAGGAGATGCAGACAACAAATTCATCATCCAATAAGAATGACCAAGGGCTGAATCTGGTAGATTTGCTCTTGTATCTGGCTTCCAAATGGAAGTGGTTTTTACTCTCCGTACTGATATGCGGAGGATTTGCCTGGTTTAAGTATGCCAGTGCACCGTTTGTGTATTTCAGTTCGACTACAGTCATTATCAAGGACCCGTCCAATAAAACCGTTTCTGCTGGACTGGATCGTTACGATAACTTCATCAACAAGGTGAATGTGGCGAATGAAATCCTGCAGTTTCGTTCCAAGAGACTGATGCGGGAAGTGGTACAGCGTACGCATGCAGACGTGAGCTATCAGATAGAAGACGGTTTGCGCGATATTGAACTGTATACACAATCGCCGGTGCTGGTCAGTTTTCCGGATGCATTGCCTGAACAGCAGGTAGGGTTTGCAGTGACCGTGAAGGACGAAAAGACGGTAGTGCTTTCTGATTTTACAGATAAGGAAGCCCGGGAAAGATACGAGGTGAAGCTGAATGATACCTTGAAACTGAACAGTGGTAAGGTGGTAGTGACACCGACTCATTATTTCCGTCCTTCGTGGAAGGGTGAGCCTATACAGGTTCGGAAACAGGCGTTGGATGCGGTCGTAGCACGTTATCAGGTAAGTCTGGGGATAAAGCAGGAGGAAGAAGAGTCGTCTATTCTGACTCTGGCCTTGAAAGACAGTTCGCCGGAACGGGCAGAAGACATGCTGAATATGCTGGTGACAGTGTACAACGAGGAGGCTATTAAAGACAAGAACCAGGTGGCTGTGAATACGGCTAACTTTATCAACGACCGTCTGATTATCATTAGTCAGGAGTTGGGAGCTGTAGAATCGGATCTGGAAAACTTCAGACGTGAAAATCAGGTAATGGATATTGCGTCGTCTGCCAACATGTATATGAGTGAAAGTCGGAAATACAATGCCGATGCCCTGGAAATGGAAACACAGTTGCGTCTGGCCAAATACATAAAAGAATATCTTACCGACCCGAAAAAGGAAATCGACTTGATTCCTTCGAATACGGGTATCAGCGATATGAACATTGAAAACCAGATTACACTGTACAATGCCACAAAGCTGAAACGTGACAAACTGATTGAGGACAGCAGTGACAAAAACCCGGTAGTAAATGAACTGAATAATTCGCTCCGTGCCATGAAGCAGAGTATCATCCGTGCGGTGGATAATATGATAGTCAGCATTAATGTGAAACGGGATGATGCACAGAGCCGGGAAAAACGGGCCAGAATTCGTGTGGAAGCAATTCCGACAAAACAGCGTGAAATGTTGTCTATCGAGCGTCAGCAGAAGATTAAGGAGGCTTTGTATCTGTTCTTGCTGAACAAGCGGGAGGAGAATGCGCTGACACAGGCTATGGCGGATAACAATGCCCGTGTCATTGACAGTGCAGAAGGTACAAAAGCACCGATTTCTCCGAACCGTAACCGTATCTTGCTGTTGGGTATTCTCGTGGGGCTGGCCATACCGGGAGTTGTCTTCCTGCTTATCATGTTCCTGGATACAAGGGTACATAGCCGTAAGGATATTGAAGGAGCGGTCAGCCTTCCGTATTTGGGGGAAATTCCTTATGATAAGGAAAGAATGGAAAATCGGAAAGGTAAAAAGAATGAACTGGTGGTAAGCGACCAAGGCAATGATATCGTATCGGAAGCTTTTCGTATTCTCCGTACCAATATGGCTTTCTTAGGAAAGAAGGGACAGCCTATGCAGGTTGTTACGTTTACTTCGTTCAATGTGGGAGCTGGTAAGACATTTATTTCGCACAATCTGGCGATGAGTCTGGTATATACCAAGAAGCGGGTAGTTATCGTGGATTTGGATATACGTAAGGGTACTTTGAGCCGCCATTTGGGCAAACATAAGGTTGGAGTAACCAATTATCTGGCTGATCTGTCGGTGAAAGTGGAGGACATTATCCAGCACAAAGAAGGCTTTGATGTAATTTCTTCGGGTGCGGTAGCTCCCAATCCTGCAGAATTGCTGATGGACGAGCGTTTGGACGAACTGTTCAACGAACTGCGTACCCGTTACGATTATATCATTGTAGATAATGTACCGGTGGGTATTATTGCCGATGCGACCATTGCCAACCGTGTGGCCGACCTGACCATCTTTGTGGTGCGTGCCGGACGTCTGGATCGTCGTCAGCTTCCGGATATCGAACAGCTGTATCAGGAAAAGAAACTCAAAAACATGGCTTTGGTACTGAACGGTGCCGATTTGCATCGTCATGGCTATGGTTACGGGTATGGTTATGGATATGGATACGGCTATGGCTATGGTTATGGTTATGGCAAGAAGAAAGAGTAATTGAATTTAAATAAGGTAATAACAAAACATAATCTAATAACTTAAAAAAAGAAAGTGAGGTTTTTATGAAGAGAAAAGAGTATGAATCTCCACAGACACTGATAGCGGAGGTGGAACTGGAGAACGGCTTTATGGCGGTCTCTGTATACGAAAAGGAGGAAAATACAAAAGATTTGAATATCGAGAGTCAAGAAAAAGGAGCTGATTTTGACTTTTCGAATGATGACGAATTTGGATGGAAATAAATAAAAGAAGAACACAATGAAACAGTTTAAAATGATTGGTGGAACGATTTTGGCTCTATTGATGGCCGGTTGTTCCGATGATATGATAGAGAATCAGGGTGTCCCTCCTGTAAGTGGGGAAGAAATTGCTTTTGGTGTACATTCCGATAATTTTAATGTTCCGGAATCGCGTACTATTTATGAAATACCGGAAGGACAGACCGTCACAAATTATTCAAGATTGAATATTGCTTGGGTGCCAGACAAGGATTCTGTTCGTGTATATTGTCCGGAATCTCCAAAGGGTTTTGAATGGTCTGATTATGCAGTTAAGGGAACTAAGACAGAACCATATCTTGCCAAAAAGGGAGATACCGGTGTACGTTGGGGAGATGTAAGTCAAGATCATCATTTTTATGCATTTTATCCAACAGAGAGAATTGTCAGCGGTTTGGAAAACGGAACAACTATCACTGCTAATATTCCTACGGCTCAGGAAGGAGGAGAGTTTGTGCATCCAGCAGAAACAGAGCAAAATATTGGTAACATTAAGTTGCCGGCACATTGGGGGTTGATTCGACCCAATATGACATTTGCCATGATGGGAGGAAAAGGTACTTGGGCTAAAGGAACAGATAAAAATGTAACTTTAGACTTTAAGCCTTTGGTTTCTGTTGTCGATGTGGTTATTAATGGACCGCAAGATGGAACGGTTAATATCTATTATGTATCTGTAAGAAGTAAAACACAGCCTATTGTCGGTAATTTTACTTATAATGTGGGTACAGGAGAGTTCTCAGGTATGGAAGATCAAGTGTCCAGTGATAATAATATTGCGACAATAAACTGTACACACATGGATAATGGTATTCCTACTCCTGTCATACTAAAAGCAGGTGAAGTATTGACTTTGAAGTTCTTTTTATTGCCGAGAGACATTAAAGCAAGTGATTTAAGTGTTTCCGTTACTCTTGATGGTGGACGTACATTGACACAAAATTTAGTTCCTGAAGGAAGTCAAAAGCCTGATGTGGATTTGGTGCAAGGTATGATTACACGTGTAGTGACTCCTAAGGTGAAATATCCTGAGGCTTCCAATTGGATGTCTGAAATTGGAGATGATGTCCTTTTTGCCGGACTTTCTTTACCGGGAAGTAAGCACTCTTATACAGGTGACTTGTATCAGACTACCGGCCATGGTGTAAATCTTGAAACAGACATTATGCAGTTCTATCAGAAACTGTATGTGACAGATGTGAATCCTAATGATGAAACAGCACAGTCTCAGTTTGATAAAGGTATTCGTGCTTTCGATTTGAAACTTATAGTTGAAGAAGGAGAAGCTTATGTTTATGCGGGTGGTGCGAAGTTAAGTAGTGGATTGACAATAGGAGGAGTACTTACTAATCTTTGGGGAGAAATCCAAAAATCACCTTCGGAATGTGCAGTGGTTTGTGTGAACTTTGTATATGATGGTCGTACTAATGAAGCTGCTTGGACTACAGCTGTAGTATCTGCCATAGATACTTGGGCTAATGCTAATAAAAATGGGCAAGGTGAAAATATCTTGAAAGTAATTACTCCTCAAACTACCATGCTGGACATGCGTGGGCATATTGCTGTTATCATAAATCACTCAGGAGAACCGGCTACTCCTAGTGAGAATGTGAATTATATTAACTATCATTCAGCTTCTGTGCAAGAGACGGAGATAAAGACATATAATTTCAATGGCAACTATGATATACATGTACAGCAGCTTTATCAGGTAAATAACCCTTCTATTACATCTTCTTCCGGTACATATAAAGTTCCTAATACTACAGTGGGTCTTGTTCCTTATTATATCGATCATAGGATGATTATTGATAAAAATGCTCCGGCAGAAGGATATGATTTAATGGCGGTGAAGGAACGGTTAATGAATCGAATGTTTGAAGAAGCAAGAACCGGAACTTTTGATGGTTTATATATTAATGATTTGGCTGGATTCTGTGTGGTAAAGAATGATGAAAGTACAGGGTATGTAAAAGGAGCTGTAAGAAGTTGGCATAATGGTGATTTTGGAGACTGGGGGGATCATTGGCATCCAAATGCTTTGGAAACTTTATATTCTTGGGATAGATATTGTTCAGTCCCAGATGCAATGAATTATGGAGGCGAACCATCTTCAAAGCAATATGGTGATACATGGTTTTATGTGGATGATGCATCAGAAATGGGTAAAGGAAACGGTGGTAATACCGGAGAGTTTGCAGAACGCTTTAACCCCAAGGCTCTGAATGCGGTACATAAGATGGTGAATGATGGTCGTGTTCCTATTGGTATTGTATTTATGAACTTTGCAGGAGTTAATGATGTTGAGATTGGAGGCAAAACCTATCAGGTTTATGGCGACCGTTTACCTGCATTGATTATGGCTAATAACTTTATGTATCCATTGGAAACTGTCAAGTAAACAGTTTATTGGCTCTCTCTACGTGATAAATCTGTAGGGAGAGCTGATACGAAGAATAAAAATGCATTTATATATGATAAAGAAATCAATTATAGCAGCTTTTGCCTTGGCGGCATTTGCAGCACCTGTCTGCGCACAGACAGGTACTATGGAGGAAACCATAGAACAAAACAAAATAGAAACCAAGGATTTCCGGGGTAACTGGTTTGTAAGTGTAGGAGCCGGAGCACAGATGTATGTGGGTGATCACGACCGTCAGATAGGGTTTGGCGACCGCCTTTCACCGGCACTTGATGTAGCTGTGGGTAAATGGATAAGTCCTGTGTTGGGAGCACGGGTAGAATACAGTGGTCTTTCACTGAAAGGAGCAACCCGTTGGGGAGCTGCTCACTCTACCGGAGAACAGGTTCCCGGATGGGGAGTAGGTATGAACTACTCTAAGTTCAACTACAGCAATTTGCATGCGGATATGCTGGTGAACCTTCATAATTGGATTAAGGGATACCAGTCCGGCCGGGTATGGAACAGCATTGCATACGTGGGCTTGGGATGGATACATACCGGAGAAGCTCCAAAGTGTAATGCCTTGAGTGGAAATGCAGGATGGCTGAATACTTTCCGCTTGTGTAGCTGGCTGGATGCAAACGTCGACTTGAAGGCGGTGGTAGTAGATGATAGCTTCGACGGAGAAGATGGTGGAGCTAGTCTTGATGGTATCCTGAGTCTTTCTGTGGGACTGACCTATAAGTTTTGATTGATTCCCTGATTAGGGTGTCCGAATATGAATCCCGTTCTTTCTGCTTCGGTTTTCCGTGCAGAGGAACGGGATTTTTTTGTGATGTTTCTGGTGTAATGTGTACTGTTTTTTTATGCTTCTGTCTGTATCTTGGCGGAAAAGCTTTAACTTTGTTTTCATCTATGGTATAATCTGGTAGAATATATAAAATGCGTATTGTAGACTGTATAAAATGGTTATGGATGACTTCACGGGGATTTCGTGGGGCGATTGCCGTAAATGGAATCATTGGGGTGATGCATGTGGGAGTGTCGCTGCTGTTTGTGTATGTATGTAAGCATCTGATTGATATCGTAACCCGGCATTCGGCTGATAATCTGACGTGGTATGTAGGGGCGATGATAGTCTGCATGGGGATGCAGCTGCTGTTGTCTGTCGTGTCGGCAAGAATGGGAAGCAGTCTGGATATCCGCTTCCGGAATGAATTGCGATACAGACTGTTTTGCCGTGTAATGGAGAGCAAATGGGCCGGAAAGGAGGTGATGCACACGGGAGATATGCTCAACCGGATGGGGGAGGATGTGCTTACGGTGACTGGAGCTGTATGCAGGAGTCTTCCGGCGTTGTTGACTACGGTGGTGCAGCTTGGTGGGGCCTGGTTTTTTCTGCATCAGCTGGACAAAAGACTGGCTTGGATTCTGTTGCTGGTGATGCCCGTGGCATTGCTGCTGAGCAAGAGTTATGTAAGAAAGATGCGCAGGCTGACCAAAGAAATCCGGGCTACGGATAGCAGGGTGCAGAGTCATTTGCAGGAGAATCTGCAACATCGGGTATTGATAAGAACACTGGAGTATACTTCGTGTGCGAATCAGACGCTTTCTGTATTGCAGGAGGGATTGCAGAATAAGGTGATGGAGCGTACCAATTTCTCGGTTTTCTCGAGGCTGATGGTGCAGACAGGTTTTGCAGTTGGTTATGCGACGGCTTTTCTGTGGGGACTGTATGGAATGTATGGGGGCACGGTGACATTTGGAATGATGACGGCTTTCTTACAGCTGGTATCGCAGGTACAACGGCCGATGGTGGATTTGAGCCGTCAGATTCCGGCTTTTGTACAGGTCTTTACTTCGGTGGAACGGCTGCAGGAACTGGCTGCCCTGGATGTGGAAAAGAAGGGTAAGTCGCATAAGATGGAGGGAAAATTAGGTGTAAGACTGGAGAAGGTTTGTTTTGCTTATTCGGATGGGGAAAGAAAAGTGATGGATAATTTTTCCTGTAATTTTGCTCCGGGAAGTCTGACGGCGATTGTGGGAGAGACCGGAGTAGGAAAAAGTACACTGATAAGACTGATGCTGGCATTGCTGCAACCGGATAGTGGACGTGTGGTGTTGTATAATGAGAAGGAGGAAGTGGAGGCTTCTCCGCAGACCCGTTGCAATATTTCGTATGTGCCTCAGGGAAATACGCTGGTCAGCGGTACGATACGTGACAATCTGTTGTTGGGAAATCCGAAGGCTACGGAAGAGGAGTTGCGTGCTGCACTCCATACGGCAGTGGCCGATTTTGTATTGGATTTGCCTGAAGGACTGGATACACTTTGTGGGGAACTGGGGGCTGGTCTGAGTGAAGGACAGGCACAGCGTATCGCTATTGCACGCGGATTGCTTCGTCCCGGACGTATTCTGATTCTGGACGAACCTTCGTCGGCACTGGACAGTGAAACGGAGCAATTGCTCCTGGAAAGACTGACGCTGGAGGTAAAGGATAAGACACTGATGCTGATTACACATCGTGAAACCATCGGACAGCTCTGCACGTCAGTCATTCGGATGCAGAAAAAGGTGTAAAGAGGGGATTTACTCGAGCAAGGCTTTCATTTGCTGGAATGAAAAATTGGTGAAATCGGGAATTACCAGGCGGCATTTGTCGCGGATGGCTTCTTCCGGATTGGTGGTGCAGAGTCCTACTACGGTCATACCTGCTGCATTGCCTGCTTCGAGTCCGTGGAAAGAGTCTTCGAATACCACACAGTTTTCTTTTACGGTATCAAAGACTTCAGCACCGAGAAGGAAACAGTCGGGAGCGGGTTTGGAACGGGTAAACATTTCTGCCGTGAGGATACGGTCGGTGATTTCTTTCAGTTCCGGATGGGCTGCATAGACATGAGCCATCTTTTGTTCGTTGGAACTGGTAACGATGGCTATCTTGGCTCCGTGGGCACGAAGGTCTTGCATGAAGCGGACAACTCCCGGTACATATTCGAAAGCCATTTCACGCTCGAAACGGTTGAGGGCTTCGGTAATTTCCTGCTGTAGCTTTTCCATGCCGGCAAAGTGTTTGGCATAGATTTGTGTCAGTGTCTGTCCTTTGATGCGGAGTCCGAAGTCTTTTTCATCGGGGAAATACTGGGCACTGATCCGGTCCCAGAACAGAGTGTATTGTGTTTCGGTGTCCATCACTACTCCGTCGAAATCGAATAGTGCTGCGATGCATTTTGTCTGATTCATTTTGTTTTTGAGATTTACTTGATTTAACGGTACAAAGTTCTGAAATATTGCAACATATTCCTAACTTTAAAGTCGAAAAATAAAAGAGGAAGGTTTTTATGGCAGAAAATAATCCACATGTATTGGGGAATGCTCCGATTGGAAAGTTGCTTGTAGAGTATTCTATTCCGGCTATTGTAGGAATGACACTGACTTCTTTGTATAATATTATTGATAGTATTTTTATCGGGCATGGTGTAGGAGCACTGGCGATATCGGGATTGGCAATCACGTTTCCGCTGATGAACCTGCTGATTGCCTTCTGTACACTGGTAGGAGTAGGTGGGGCAACCATTTCTTCCATCAAACTGGGACAGAGAGATATAAAGGGGGCAGAAGATATTTTGGGGAATGTGGCTATACTTTGTGTGGTCAATGCTTTGTTTTATGGGGGCATTACGCTGATTTTTCTGGATGATATCCTGTACTTCTTTGGAGCAAGTGAGAGTACCATTCCTTATGCCCGCGACTTTATGCAGGTGATTTTGTTGGGTAGTCCTGTTTCGTATGTCATGGTGGGACTGAATAATATCATGCGGGCTACCGGATATCCTAAAAAGGCGATGCTTTCGTCTATGCTGACTGTGGGATGCAATGTGATACTTGCTCCGATTTGTATTTTTGTACTGGAATGGGGGATAAGGGGAGCTGCACTTTCTACAATTGCTTCCCAGTTTGTGGGCATGATATGGGTTTTATATCATTTCCGGAGTAAGAGCAGCTATATTCGTTTCAAACGTTCCAGCTTTAAATTGAGAAAACCGATTATTCTGAATATTCTGGGAGTGGGAATGTCGCCGTTTATCATGAATGTGTGTGCATGTTGTATTGTCATTTTCATCAACAACAGATTGCTGGAGTATGGAGGTGACCTTTCGATTGGGGCCTTTGGTATATTGAACCGTATACAGATGTTGTTTGTAATGATTGTAATGGGGATTACAATGGGGATGCAGCCTATTACGGGATATAATTACGGAGCACGGCATTATGACAGGGTAAAGCAGACGCTGAGATTGGGCATTATAGCCGGATGTAGCATTACGACAGCCGGATTTCTGATCAGCGAATTGTTTCCGTCGGTATTTGTGGGAATGTTTACTACCAATCATGAGCTGACCGAACAGGCTACACTGGCACTGCGTATTGGGGTGGTGGCTTTTCCTGTAATTGGGGCACAGATTGTCATTACTCAGTTTTTCCAGTCTATCGGAAAAGTGAAAATATCAATTCTTTTGTCGTTGTCTCGTCAGTTGGTGTTTTTATTGCCGGGGCTGGCTTTGCTTCCTCGTTATTTTGGTGTGGAAGGAGTTTGGTATAGTATGCCGGTATCGGATATGCTGGCTTTTATAATGGCGGTAATAATGCTGTTATGGCATTTCCGGACGTTGAAAAGGACTTCAATAATATAGGATTGTAAAACTTAATATTGACTGTAATGGAAATTATGCACGATGAAAGCCGGAATCAGTTCCGGATGGAGGCTGAGGGCCTGGTGGCTCATGTAGCTTATGAGATAACAGACGGAGGGTTGGACATCCGTCATACGATTGTGCCGAAACCGCTGGAAGGAAGAGGGATTGCTTCTGCACTCGTGAAAGCTGCTTACGATTATGCGAAAGAGCATGGATTGAAACCGGTTGCTACTTGTGCGTATGCCGTAGCATGGCTGCAAAGACATCCTGAGTATAATGGGGAGATAGGAAAGGACTATTGCGAAGGAGGTTCGTGCGCGCTGTAGTTGATTTGTGATTTTTGTATAGAATAGAAAAAGCGTTTTAGCCTTACAGAAGTGGACTAAAACGCTTTTATTATTATAAGGATTCGGAAGAAGATTCCCGGTTGTCATTATTGCTTTTCCTGGATACAGGCCGGTCGAAATGCTTTCCGCACTTTTTGCAGATATATTCCCAATGTTCGGTTCCGGGAGGTGCTCCGGAGAGCAGTCCTAAAATAACTGCAAAGATGGCACGGGTGCGGTGGGCCTGATTCAGTACAAACTTGATTTGGTCGGAATGACAGTATGGACAGTACTTTAATTGCTCTCCTATCATCTGGTTTCTCTCGAGAAGGGCAAAGGCTTCTTCATACTGCTCTTCGGCTACAAAAATGTCTACTCCGGATATGGGACTGATGTATCCTCTCAATACTCCGGAGGTATTGTCGTTTTGCAGGATGCTGTCAATTCCTTCGTTTTTCAAGGCACCTTGTATAAGATGGGCCTGAAAAGAATCGTTGCAGGTGATTAGCCGGACTGTTTTCATTGCTTCTGCTTTGATGTTTTTAATAAATGCCGTAAGACTGTACCTATCGTGGTATTCTGGAATCGGTTCAGCTTGTCAGCACGTTCATCGACACTTTCGAACAGAGGTTCTGCATCTTTTTCAGACAAAATACCGTTGGATATCAGTTGGCGTATTTGGCGGCGTTCGTTGCTCAGGAGCATACGGATGGATTTCTGGGTGAGGGCGTGTCGGTAGGCTCTCGGGAAACTTTCTGCCAGTTCATTGATCAGGCTTTCCATCTCTTGTATGTTGTGGCTGACTTCCTGTCGCAATGTATCCAGTACGTGTTTCTGCTCTTTGGACAAGAGATCGGAGGTCTGCAGTTCTTCGAGCAGTTTTAAATCTTCTTTTTGTATGATGATAAATCCTCGGCCTAGGTCGTAGATGGAAGCAATCCGTTCGCGGAAATAGAAACTCATGGTGTCTTGCAGGAACGAACGCTTGCGCAACTTGTTCAAGATAGCTGTGCGATGACAGTATCTGAAGATAGAGTTCCGGTAGTTGAGCGGATAGGTTCCGTCGTGGTCGTACAATTCGTCCAATGAGTTCATCAGACGGCGGAAGCTCATGGGCTTGATGATGCCTTCGTCGTAGATGGTACGGCAGGTTGCTTTCTCTCTGTCGAGTACGCGCAGACGTATTTCGGTCAGTACGGCATGAGTCCCGGGAGTGTGTGGAGGTTCTTGGGGCACTTCAGTCAGGTATTTGCTGACTTTCTTCCAGTTGGAACCGGCTAATGCTTCCCGTTTTTCCAGTCGTTCCAGATATTTTTCTGAGTTTTCACGGATGGAGCTTTTTATTCCGTAATCCATCATCAGTCTTGCCGAAGGTACTTGGATGAGGCCCAGCTTGTTGAGCAGCCAGCGGGTAGTGGTAGCGTTGACGCAGAGGGTCAGGGTCACAATTCCGGCAGTAAAGAACAAAATCTGGCTGCGTATGTCTTCGGGAATAGCCGGTGTATACGATACCATCAGCGCCAGTGTCATACCCAATGCACCGCGTAGTCCGCCCCAGGTAAGAATGACTGATTCACGCTTGCTGAGTCCGTAACCCATCCGTTTCATGAGCGGATAGAGCAGCATAATCATAGCGAACCGGAAGAGGTTGAGGCAGACATAGATAAGCAGCAGGATGGCAAACGAGCTCCAGGAGAAGTCTACTTTTTCTGCGATGACAATACCTACAAGGATAAATATCAGTGTATTGGCAATGTAGGTAAGCAGTTCCCAGAAGCTTTCCATGAATGTGTTGACCTGTGGTTTGAGTCGCGGTTTTCCTACATAGGTAATGGTAAGGCCGAATACCAGCAGGGCAATGACTCCCGACACACCTAAATAATACTGGGAAAGTATAAAGGTGAGGTAGGCCGAAAGGATGATGACACTGTTTTGTATCATCTCTTCGGAATTGATACGGGTAATGAACCAGAGTACAATGCGTGCCAAGAGGAAGCCTAACACGGTACTGATGCTGACTACTTGGATAAATTCGAGGACGGGAGAAGCGGAAGCGCTGTTACCTGTTCCGGCGTATGCACCAAAGAACAGCATGAAACATACGATACCGGTACCGTCGTTGAGAAGGGATTCTGCATCGACCAGGGTAGAGAAACGCTTGCTGGTTTTCAGTTCATGCAGCAGGGCAACTACGGCTACAGGGTCGGTGGCACTGATCAGGGCACCGAACATCAGGGCAAAGGGCCAGGTCCAGGAACCGAATCCGGGAACAACATGACCGACTGTTACCAGCAGTGCTCCGGTGAGCAGCATACAGATGATGAGTCCGGGTACGGCCAGTAAGGTGGCGTTGGCCAGCGTCTTTTTGAAGATATGCAGATTGAGCTCGTAGGCTGCATCGAAAATCAGGATGGGTAGAAACAAGTATAAAATAAGGTCCGGATGGATATTGGCTACAGAATCGACGGCTTCTGTCAGATTGGGCCAGAAATCGAACACACCTGTACGGTTGAGAAGACCTAAAGCCAGACCAATGGCAAACAGGCCTACTGTATAAGGGATACGACTATGTTTAAGCAGAGACTTGAGTAAGGCTCCGATTACTAACCCGCCAATGGTGAGCAGGAGTGGAATAAGGAAAGAAACGTCTTCCATAGTTGTTCTGTTTGGAATTTATACTAACTAATTTAATTTCAGTTTCGCAAGCACCACTTACAGGTGGTATGTAAACGGGTTGACAGGGGTTTGAGTAATCGGTCAAGTAGACTCGTAGCATCATACATCATGTGTGAGCCTTGTGAACTTGTCGGCCGAAACCTTGTCAAGCAGGGCAATGGGTTTGTGAAAACTTCAATGATTTAAAATTAACAAAAAAGATTGAATTATGTTTGAATTTGTGCCTAAAATTAATGGAAGAGTCTTGGTCTATACGAATCATTGCCAGTCCTTTTAAGTAAGGATTACAGTTTCTCCTTGAAAGTACTCTACTTTTTTCGGGGAAAAACTGTACTCCTTATCAGAAAGGACTGGTAGAGGAGCAGGTTGTAGCTAACCCGGAATCTGGGTTAATGAGGCTATTTTGCGGGCTGTAGCACGGTCGGGTTTTCCGCTTCCCGTCAAGGGAAGTTGGGGCAGGCAGATAATCTGCTTGGGTCTCCAGTAGGGAGGTAATTGCCGGAAGGCTTCGTGCAGGTTTTCTTCTGTCACCGGATTTTCCGATTGTACCAGAAGAACGATGCGCTCGCCAAACTTACTGTCGGGGGCAGCCGTGATTTGAAATGCGAAAGGCAGCAGAGGCTTCAGCCGGGCTTCTACCTGCTCAATCTGGACTTTTACTCCACCTGTATTGATGGTATTGTCTTTTCGGCCTAAAATACGGAACTGTCCCTGCGGGTTGAACTCCACAATGTCGTTGGTCACGAGCCGGATGGGACTGACCAGAGGAGCATCGATAATCAGTGTCTGGTCTGCAGACAGTGTGAGAGATACATTCGAAAAGGGAGTGTACCATTCGGATGCTTCCGGACCATTGAGACGGCGCAAGGCTATGTGCGACAAGGTTTCGGTCATGCCGTATGTGCTCCATACTGCGTGCGGAAAGGAGTGCAGTTGTTTTCCCAGTTCCTCGTCGACAGCTCCGCCACCGATGATAAGGTGGCGGATACGAGACAGTTTTTCTGCTTCTTCGGGCACTTGCAGCGAGTTGAATACCTGCATGGGAATCATGGCCGAGAAGACCGGAGCCTGCGAGAGCGGCTGCATAGGATGGCCGCAGGGAGCAACGGGGATAAGATTCAGTCCTCCTACCAGGGCACGGACAACAACCATCTTTCCTGCAATGTACTGCAAAGGCATGCAGAGCATGGCAGTATCTTCTTCCCGGAGGTGAAGAAACGAAAGCGTAAGCATGGCACTGTTCATCATGCGCTGCTTTTCTACCCGGAGTTGTTTGGGAGTTCCGGTAGAGCCGGAAGTATGTACCCGAAGGGTGTCGGAGCCGTCGAACCATTCGGCAAGGAAGTCGGCTATCTGGACATGAAAGCTGTCTGCTCCGTATTCTTGGCGAAAATGGTTTTGTAAGCGGCTTGGCATCCCGTCGGACGGAGTGGCATCGGTACAAGTGTATCGCACTCCGTCGATGGTTATGCTTTGCCGGGAAATATCTGTGTGGAAATTCATTGTTGTAACCATTGTTTTAAGTCGGGTTCTGCTTCTTCCGGATGATACCACAGGCAGTCTCCCTGGATGTGCAGCGGATAGTCTACATTATCGGTAAAAAGAAGTCCGGTGCCCAATCCTTGCGGCAGTGAGGGCTGTAAGGTAGCACACCATTGGGCAATGGCATTGAGTCCGATGTTCGACTCCAGTGCCGAAGTCACCCACGAACCGATGCCGCGTTTGGCAGCCAGTGTAATCCATTCCTGAGAACCTTGAATACCTCCGTGAAGCGAGGGTTTCAGAATGATGTATTGCGGGCGGATGGTATCCAGCAATTCTATCTTGCGTTCTCTTTCGTTTATACCAATCAGTTCCTCGTCGAGCGCAATGGGGAATGGAGTGGTGGCACAAAGCTGTTTCATGGCTTGCCATTGTCCGGCACGGATAGGCTGTTCGATAGAATGCAACTGGAATTCATTCAGCTGCTCCAGCTTGCGGGGGGCATCTTCCGGAGAAAAAGCTCCGTTGGCATCTACACGCAGCTCAATCTGTTCGGGAGAAAAATGCTTGCGGATGTGTGAAAGAAGTTCCAGTTCCCGTTCAAAGTCGATGGCTCCGATTTTCAGTTTGATGCATCGGAATCCGGCTTTCATCTTTTCTTCAATCCGCTGGTACATCTCGTCGAAGTTGCCCATCCAGATCAGTCCGTTGATGGGGATTCCCTGCCGGCCTTCGGAGAAAGGAGTGGCCCATAACTGCAGACTTCCTGCATGAAGATGCTGTATGGCTGTTTCCAGACCAAAAAGCATGGAGGGATAAGGGCGCAGCGCTTCGTAGTCGATGCATCCGTTACGCTCTACCTCACGGCAGTGGGCCTGCAGGATTTCTTCGTATTCCGGAAGGTCATCGCAACTGAGAGCCGGGAGAGGAGCACATTCGCCTACTCCATATCGTCCGCTGACGGTGTCTGTCAGCAATAGATACCATACACGGCGGGTTGTATAAATACCGCGCGAAGTGCCTGCCGGCTGTTTGAAATGCAGGGTGCGCGGAATGATTTGCAATTGATACATGGGCGTAATTATATTTTCGGCACTTGAACGGACTGATAAAAATCGGTCTGCTCAAGTGCCGGATCAGTAAATTAGGGGAATTTAGGATATTTGCTCCAGTCGGGCTTGCGTTTTTCGAGGAACGCTTTTCCACCTTCCTGAGCTTCTTCTGTCATGTAATACAGCATGGTGGCATCACCGGCCAGTTCCTGTATTCCGGCCTGTCCGTCCAGTTCGGCATTCAGACCGGCTTTAATCATACGCAGTGCGAGCGGACTGTGCTGCATCATGGTTTCTGCCCATTCTACCACTTCGTCTTCCAGCTGGTCGAAAGGAACTACCTTGTTTACTAGTCCCATGTCGAGTGCTTCCTGTGCAGAATACTGACGGCAGAGGAACCAGATTTCGCGTGCCTTTTTCTGTCCTACGATACGAGCCAGATAAGAAGAACCGAAACCTGCATCGAAACTACCTACACGCGGTCCGGTCTGACCGAAGATGGCATTTTCGGAAGCAATAGTCAGGTCGCACACTACATGCAATACGTGTCCGCCACCAATGGCGTATCCGTTTACCATGGCAATAACCGGCTTCGGGATAGAGCGGATTTGTTTCTGTACATCCAGCACATTCAGGCGAGGTACACCGTCGGTTCCTACATAACCTCCGTGTCCTTTTACGTGCATGTCGCCACCGGAACAGAAGGCTTTGTCGCCGGCTCCGGTCAGTACCACTACATTGATGTCCTGACACTCGCGGCAGTAGTACAGCGCATCGCTGATTTCAGTCGTAGTAGTTGGAGTGAATGCGTTGCGGTAGCGGGGACGATTGATGGTAATCTTGGCTATGCCATTATAAAACTCGAAAAGAATATCCTGGTATTCTTTGATGGTTTTCCATTCTCTTTGTTGTGACATATGTATCGGGTTTTTATGATTCTTTTTTCAGATTATGATAATATTCCTTCAGCATCTCAATGTCCAGATTCTTGTCTGTAAATACTTCCAGAAGCATCGGACGGTTGGTGACAGAGGCTTGGGTAAAGACGGTTACAGCTGCATTCAGTTCTTCGCTGTTGCGAGCGGAAAGGTATTCGAATCCCCGGTCTTCTGCCCAGGCTTTTGCTGTGGTACAGTGAGTGGCTGTTACGAAGCGGCGGGCATTCTCATGCAGTTCCAGTCCCGGAAGCGCATGGAAGATTTCCCCTCCCTCGTTGTTGAGCAAGAGGATGCGTATGTTGGCTCCGTAGTTGGAATTCCACAGCGCATTCATGTCGTAGAAGAAACTCAGGTCGCCGATGAACAGATAGTTCAGTTTGTCGGAAGCCGTGGCATATCCCAATGCAGTAGAAAGTGAACCTTCTATACCGTTGGTACCCCGGTTGGACAGAATTTCCACGTTGGCCGGAATATCGAACAGTTGTGCATAGCGCACTACAGAACTGTTGGCAAGATGCAGGCTACAGGGAGCCGGCAGGTTTTTGATGACTGCACCGATGGTGCTCATTTCCGAATAGTCGAACTGTGCCTGTGGAATGGCCTTTGAAAGTGCTTCCCATTGGCGCGGATATTCCGGTGTGCGGTTTTCCATCATGGGAGCAATCTTTTCGAGGAACTCGAACGGATCCATTTCGATGACGGTGGTCAGTGAACCATAGAGGTCGACCACTTCGCCGTCGGGAGCAATGTGCCAATGTTCTACCGGCGGATGACGGCGCAGGAACTTCTTCAACCGTTTGGAGATGATGTGTCCTCCGTAGGTGATAAGCAATTCCGGACGCATTTTCTGCTGTGTCTCAAAGTTCATGGAGCAAAGCAGCGGTTCGATGTTGCGGATAGGTACTCCCGGCACAGTCTGGTTGCTGATGTTTTCCGTAAACCAGGCAAAATGCTTGTACAACATCTTGGTATATCGTTTGTCGAACAGATAAATCAGATTCATTTGTCCTACTACTGCCATGCGTCGCTGATAGCGGTTCAGACGGTCTATCAGTGGCTGATAGTCTTTATCGTATACACTCAGTCCCTGATAGCGGGTAATGACTCTTACCTCCGGCAGTTCCGTAACCGGAAGCTTGAAGAACGGTTCGCTGATGGGCACATTGATATGCACTGGTCCTTTTCCGTGATGATTCAGTTCCAGCAGTGCTTCATTAATCAGACGGTTGCAGTACCATTCGCTCTCTTCGCTATCCACTTCGGGCAGGTCGACCGACTTTTTGACCAACGAACCGAATACCCCGGGTTGAGGTAAGGTCTGTCCGTCCATTTGTCCGATCCATGCCGCAGGACGGTCGGCTGAGATAACGACCAAAGGTACCTGTTGATAAAACGCTTCTGCTACTGCAGGGTGAAGATTGAGCAATGCAGTTCCCGAAGTACAGCATACGGCAGCCGGAGTTCCCCCGTGCAAAGCCAGTCCCAGTGCAAAGAATCCGGCACTTCGCTCGTCGGTCATCGGATAGCAGGTAAAGTCCGGTATATTGGCTAGTGTCTGTACGATAGGAATATTTCGGCTACCCGGGCAAAGCACAACTTTGCGAATACCGTGTGCTTTCAGCAAGGCAACCAGTTGAAGGATACTTTTCTTGTCTGTATACATAAGTACAGTAATTTCAGGGTTATAAAATATGACGCATGGTATTCATCTTCTGTTGTGTTTCCTCCCATTCGGAGTCGGCAACAGATGAGGGGAGGATACCTCCTCCGGCATAGAATGTAATCTGTTTGTCTTCTATTTTCATACAACGCAGATTGACATACAGGGTTGTATGGCCTTCAGGCTCGAGCCATCCGATGATGCCGGAATAATAGCTGCGGTCGTAATGTTCGTTTTCCAAAATAAAATCGTAGGCGGGTTGTTTGGGAAGTCCGCATACAGCCGGAGTGGGATGTAAGGTCTTAAGCAAATCACCCAGATGACCGGTTTCTTTCAGACTGAAATGGAAATCGGTCTTCAGGTGTACCACATGTCCTGCACGTGCTGTATAAGGCCCTTTTTCGGTAACCTGAGAGCCGAACTGCTTGACGCACTTCCGGATATATTCACTTACAAAAGCCTGTTCTTCCTGATTTTTCGTACTCCATTCAGTAGGAATACTTTCTCCCTGCATAGGCATAGTACCGGCTAATGATACCGTATGCCACAGTTTCTCTTGTCCGCTAAGAATGATTTCGGGAGTACTTCCAATCCATGTACCTGTCTGTGGGGTATGGCAGAGTGAAATCATCATACGCGGATAACTGTTGCAGGCACGTACAAAAGCAGCAAGAGGAGAGAATCCTTCGGGAACAGGCTGTGTACAATGGCGTGACAGCACCAGTTTTTTGAAAGTCTTTTGCTGCAACGGAGCAATGAACCGTGCAAAGGCTTCTTCGTAATGCTGTTTGTTTTCTTCCGGTGTATCCATGCAAATTGCGGAATCCGTTCCGTTTTGTATCGCTACATCAGAAGCTTGTGGAAATATATGGCACAGCTCCTGGATAATCTGTTCCCATTCGTGTGCCACGATATCCGGTCGGATCAGGACAATCGGATGGCTCTCTGTCCGATGAAAAGGAGCCAGCACAAACCCTTTCTTCCCGTTAAGTTCACTTAAGTCATCAAACGCTTCTGCTTCTCCCTCTTTCTGGAGTACAAGAATCGGTTCATCTGTCCAGGGAAGGCGGTACAGTGCAAAACTTGTCGCACTTTGTGCAAGCCGGTCGAACAGTTTCTGAATATGAGATTCGGGTAAAATCATAATCGCTTCTTTACAATTTGATTGACAATACGGGCAGTGGATACCAATCTTCCTTCAGGGTCGGTTATATCCACATTCCAGATATGAGAGGTACGTCCCCGGTGAATCAGGCGTCCTGTGGCCTCTACATAACTGCCTATACGGACCATTCTTACATGATTGGCACTGACTTGTATACCGCATGGCATTTGGTCGGGACTGCAGAGGGGTACCGAGCCGTGTCCGGCTACAATCTCGGCAAGTGCCAGTGAAGCTCCACCGTTCAGAATACCGAAGGGTTGGCAGGTACGTGCATCAACCGGCATGGTTGCTTTTACATATCCTTCTTGTACAGTCTGGAATTTAATTCCCAGATGAGCACCCATTGAGTCCGACAGATCAGGAAGTTTGTAAGTGGTTTCTAAGTCTGTTGGCATAGTTGTCTATTCTTTAGTTTATTTATGCAAAGGTACACAATTCGTGGAAGAAAGAAAATATATAAATTACCAAATGTTAATCTTTAAGTCTTCCCTTTGCCGTATCTTCGCAGCCGCAAAACAGAAAATAAAGAGCTATGAAAATGAAAGATGAAATTGATTTTGGAACAATGGAAGTATCGACACTTTTCCGGAAGTTGCTGATACCTACTGTACTGGGGATGATATTTTCGGCTATCTTCATCATCACAGATGGAATTTTTGTAGGAAAAGGAATCGGCAGTGATGCACTGGCAGCAGTCAACATAACGGCTCCTTTGTTTCTTGTCAATACCGGTATTGGTCTGATGTTTGGTATCGGTGCATCGGTAGTGGCCTCCATTCATTTGTCGCACGGTAAGGTAAAGGTTGCGCGCATCAATGTGACACAGGCTGTAGTTGTATCCTCTTTATTGGTGATTGCTTATATATTATTTATATTGCTGAATGCAGAGAAAGTGGCTCTCTGGCTAGGAAGTTCGCCGCGTCTTCTCCCTCTGGCCATAGAATATATGCATTGGTTTGTACCCTTTCTGGCATTCAGTACCTTGCTGAGTTCCGGAATGTTCTTCCTGCGTCTGGACGGTTCACCCAACTATGCCATGGTGTGTAATGTGATTCCTGCGCTGATTAATATCGGGCTGGACTATTATTTTATCTTTGAATTGGGATGGGGGATGTTTGGAGCAGCTCTGGCAACCAGCTTGGGATACATTGTTGGTGCGTTGATGATTCTGGTTTATCTGTTTCAGCCTCGTCATGAACTTCATTTCTGCAAGATAAAATGGAGTATGAAAAGCCTCAGACTCACCATTCGAAACGTAGGGTATATGTGTCGTCTGGGCGCTTCTAGTTTTTTATGCGAAGCAGCCATTGCTACGATGATGTTTGCCGGAAACTATGTATTCATCCGTTATTTGGGCGAAGATGGAGTTGCTGCATACAGCATAGCATGTTACTTTTTCCCTATCGTATTTATGGTATACAATGCTGTCGCACAATCGGCACAGCCCATTCTCAGTTATAATTACGGAGTAGGCCATCGTGACAGAGTACGGGCTGCTTTCCGTCTGGCACTGATTACAGTCGTCTCCTGCGGACTGCTGGTCTTTATACTGACTCTTTTGTTCGCACACCCTATTACGGAAATGTTTATTTCCTCCGAATATCCCGCTCATCATATAGCAGCCGAAGGTCTCCCTCTGTTTGCTTCCGGTTTTGTATTCTTTGGAATCAACATTGTGTCCATCGGTTATTTTCAGAGTGTGGAGCGCGACCGTCCGGCAATGGCTATTACCTTGCTGAGAGGGTTTGTGCTGGTGCTGATTTGCTTTGCAGTTCTTCCTCTGTGTTGGGGAGTACCCGGTATCTGGCTGGCTGTTCCGGTATCGGAGTTGCTGACTTTTCTGTTTGTCCTGACAATTTATTGCCGGGGTATACAGAAAACTCACTGAATAAGGCTATTTTTGTTCCGAATAAAGTAGGAAAGCAATGGAAGATTTCGTAGCACTGTTTTGTCGCAAATATCAGTGGCCTGTACAGATGGTAATGATGCTGATGGAAAAAATGGAAAGAGTGGTATACACCCGTGGTGAGTGCCTGGTAAGAGAAGGGGAGTTGAATACCGATTTCCATTTGATAGCCGAAGGTATCTGGAGAGGGCATTATCTGCGCGATGGAGTCGACCTTTCCGTATGGTTTGCTTCTCGGGGGGAAGCGTTGTTTTCTACATGGGGATACGTAGCAGGACGTCCTGCCAGAGTGACGATTGAAGCCATGAGCACAAGTACCATTTACCGGATTCCAAAGGCAAAGTTGGAAGCTTTCTTCTCTTCGTCTGTAGAGTGTGCCAATTTGGGCAGACGACTCTTTGAACACGATTTTATGACTTTTGAGGAGGAATTGATAAATGGTGGTGCTACACAGGCCAAGGAACGCTATCTGGCTCTGCTGGAGAGAAATCCCCAGCTTCTTCAGCATGTACCGTTGAAGCACATTGCTTCCTATCTGTATGTCACACCTCAGTCGTTAAGCCGCATCCGGTCGGAGTTGGTGAAAAACAAAAAGTAAAACTTGTGGCTTTGATTGTTGGAAGATTTTGTATGAATCTTTACATTTGTGTCCGATATTCTAAAATATACAATTTTTTATTCTATGGAAACTATGAAAACACGTACATCTCGTTGTTTGTGGGGAATGTGTCTTGGTACTTTCTTGGGCGTTTCTTCCCTGTTTGCACAAAACGAAAGCGCTGTATATCAGCCTGCACCGGAGAATCTGCAGGCGCGCGAAGTCTTTAAGGACAATAAGTTCGGTATTTTCCTGCATTGGGGTATCTACAGTATGTTCGGTCAGGGCGAATGGTATATGCAGAACGAAAACATCGACTGCCATGAATATGCCAAAGCTGCTTCCGGATTTTATCCTGCAAAATTTAATGCACACGACTGGGTAGCTGCAATCAAGGATGCCGGTGCGAAATATATCTGTATTACTACCCGTCATCATGATGGATTTTCGATGTTCGATACCCGTTATTCTGATTATGATATTGTAGATGCTACTCCTTTCAAACGTGATATTCTGAAAGAGTTGGCAGACGAGTGCCACAAGCAGGGTATCAAACTGCATTTGTATTATTCGCATCTGGACTGGACCAGAGAAGATTATTATCCGCTGGGAAGAACCGGACATGGTACTGGACGTACCGGACATGGAGAGTGGAAAACATATTATCAGTTCATGAATAATCAGCTCACCGAATTGCTGACAAATTACGGTGAAATTGGAGCTATCTGGTTCGATGGTTGGTGGGATCACGATATACACCCGGATTTTGATTGGGGACTGGATGAGCAGTATGCACTGATTCACCGTCTGCAGCCGGCTTGTCTGATAGGTAACAATCATCATCAGACTCCGTTTGAAGGTGAGGATTTTCAGATGTTCGAGCGCGATTTGCCAGGTGAAAACAAGGCGGGGCTTTCCGGTCAGGCAATTGGCTCTTTACCATTGGAAACATGCGAAACCATGAATGGTATGTGGGGATACCGTGTAAAAGACCAGAATTATAAGTCTGTTCCTACGTTGATTCGTTTGCTGGTACGTGCGGCTGGTAAGGGAGCTAACCTTTTGATGAATATCGGCCCGCAGCCGAACGGGGAATTACCGGCAGTAGCTGTAGAGCGTCTGAAAGGAATGGGAGAATGGATGAAGAAATATGGAGAGACTGTGTATGGAACAGAAGCAGGTGATGTGATGACTGCCGATTGGGGTACGACTACCCGAAAGGGAAATACTCTATATGTACATATTCTTTCTGACAAGATGCCCAAGTTGATTACGCTCCCCTTAAATGACAAGGTAACCGATGCCTATCTGTTCGATTCCGGTGAAAAAGTAAGCCGTGAAACCGTCAAGGGAGGTATCGTACTGCATACAGCTTCGCTTACTCCGGATACAGACCGTATCGTGGTGCTGAAATTGAAGTAAAACGGGGGCGCTGCTTCCTTGTAATAAGATGAAGTAAAAATGCTTGAAAGCCATTTCCAGAGGAAGTCTTCTTTTGGAGATGGCTTTTTCTGAAATTATGAGATAAAACTGAAGAATATAAGCCGCCTATTGTTTTAATGCCATAAAAAATACAACTATGAATAAATTTTTTCCGCTTTGGTCAATCGTATTATTTTATTGCGGTACAATTGCTGCACAATCAATAAGCATTGATTATAATAACCCATTATGGGCGTTTGATTATATGCGCGAAGCATGGAAAAACAATATGGATTTTTGGGAAACGGAGCATAAAATACAATTTGATAGTACTCATGTAAAAACAGAGTTTCGTGACTATTACGGACAGGCATTAATGACGGTTCAAACTTTCAATGGCAGAATATTAGAAAAAGACAGAACAAATTTTCTTTTTCGTAGTCCTATACAAAAACTCAGGCAAAGTGAAATGTTGAGTGATACAATTCATCCGGAAAATGCTAACGAATTTATTTTGAAGAATGTTTTGGACGAGAAGATAATCATGTTCAATGAAGCGCATCTATATCCGCAACATCGCACTTTTATCAACTCTTTGTTGAAGGATTTATATGACAATGGTTACAGACATCTTTTTATGGAAGCTTTATCTCCTGAATATACAGATATTACTTATCCGGAAAGAGAAATGGGTATCTATACCAATGAACCATGTATGGCAAACCTTGTAAGAAATGCTGTTCAGACAGGTTTCAAATTACATGCTTATGACGGTTATGCATATAAAAACAGAGATTCTGTATCGGCAGAAAATATATACAAAGTTGTCCAAGATAATCCTCAGGATAAATTCTTGATCATATGCGGATTTGATCACAATAATGAAAACCGCTCTCAATCACTTGCTTCTTATCTCGACAAAATAGCTCAGATAAATCCTTTTACCATTGATCTGACCGTTTATTCAGAACCTGAATCAAGTAACTATTATAATGAACTTATAGATTATTATCACATCAAAGTTCCTACTGTACTGACAGATACAAACAACAAGCCATTGAACATGAAAAATTCATCCGGAAGAGACCTTTATGTGTTTTTTCCGCATACTGAGTATGTCCACGGCTATCCACAATGGATGATAAATCAAAGAGAGAATAAATTTGACTCATTGAAATTCTCTGATTATGATGTTGCAAAAGTATATATAAAAGAAGAACTTGTGCATGTCAAATCTCCAATTCCATATTCTTTTAAATATGGAAATAGTGATAACACTATACTTGTTCCTTTAAAGGATTATATCATCAGGTTTTATAAACTAAAAGATGGAAGGTTGGATTTTGTTGGAAGTTATGATAGGAATACTATTATCTCACACTAGAAATGTTCAAATGAATATAGTACTTTGAAAAAAACTGCTTTAAGAATGATTAGTTTATTGATTGTCATTGTTACGAATTACTGAAATTATTCACTATATAGGAGACATTAATATGAAAAGTTTTATTTTACTTCTATTTATAGCTATATTCAGCAAGTTAAGAAATAGTATTAACCTGATGAATGACAGAATGAATAGAAGATATATAATATATTGCTTACTTTTTTTGCTTTTATGTAATGCCTCTTTTGGGCAAAAATTAAGTTCTGCCCAGCAAATATCTGATTTTGATACTTTATGTACAAACCTGGAATGTGTACACCCGGATCTTTATTTCTATCAGTCAAGAAAAGAATATGAAAACAATAAAGCACAGATTAAGGCTTCACTGACTGATTCTATCAGCATATCCGACTTTTATCTGAAAATAGCTCCTTTTATGGCAAAGATAAAGGATGGACATAGCATGATGCTGCCACCTATTACCAAGACCCTTATTGCTTACGCAAAGAAAGATGGTAATACCATGCCATTGAGAATAAAAGCATCTGGAGATTTCTTTATTGTAGAATATCCAGTGATTGATAATTCCGGAGTTTGTGAAGGTGATACGATTCTCGGTATAAACGGTATCCGTTCAAAAGATATACTTGAACGGATGTATAGCCTTTGGGGCTCGGAGAAAGGTAATGGCATAAAAGAAGGCAGTGTAAACGCCTATTGGTCTCCATTGTTATGGTACATGTACAGATGGGGCGAGTCGTATGATTTTACGGTAAAACGTGGAGATAAAATGGAAGAGATACGTATGGAAGGAGTTCCGCAAAGTGTGGCCTTAAAGGTCATTAAGGAAAGACAATCTAAGAAAAAACTTGAAAGTTTCAGTTGCAGTTTCTCCTCCGATTTTACAAAGGCAACTCTCACTATTCGCAATGTATTTCAAGATGCTGAATTAAAGGCATTTTGTGATTCAGTTTTTAAGGAAATACATCGTAGAAAAATAAAGGATATAACCATTGATTTACGAAATAATACAGGCGGTTCAAGTAAGTGTGTGGAAAGGCTTATTTCCTATTTCCCACATCCAGACTATTCGTTATATTCGGAAAGCCAGTTAAAGGTTAGTTCATATTCTAAAATCTATAATAGAGGCAGACATCCGGAGATTTACAGTCAAATCTGCAATTTGCCGGACAGAGAACTTTTTGTGATAAAAGATATTCCCGTCAAGAGTAATTTGAAAGAAGTTAATCTGTATCATGGTAAAACAACTATTCTGGTAAATAACAAAACTTATTCCGGGGCTTCTACTTTGGCTCATACGATGAAGAAGTTAGGCATTGCAAGTGTGGAAGGAGAAACAGGATGCCCTGATGTATATTTCGGTAACTCTCTACATTTTACATTGCCAAATTCCAAGATAGATTATTATATTAGTCTTTCTAAATTTTACGAATCAACACAGTTGACAAAATGAAAAAAAGTCTTTTAATTTTTGCCTTGTTTATTGCATGTTTTTGTGTAAAGGCACAGTCTGTAATTCCGCAGGTAAATGAAAATGTGGAACTGATGAGTATCTTGTCCCGTATAGCCGGATTTCCTGAATATAAGATGGATATGGCAGGTCAATATATAAAAGACATAGATTGTTATTTTAAGGATAATACAGAACATCCAGCTGTACAGTATATGCAAGAGCTTCGGAATAAGTATAGAATTTCTTTTGATGCAGTCATGTCGATGGCTATACATTTAGATAACCGTAATGGCATACTTTCATTAATAGAGGAAGATATCCCTACATTAGAGAAAAGATGGAAAGATGTGGATAAGAGTGAATTTCTGTCTTATCTCAATAATTTTTATAAAGACTCTAAATTCAATGAGTTTTTCAATGCCCATAAAGACTTTTATACAAAAGGTATTGAGTCTTATCAGGATAATGTTATTAATCATTTTGATATAAACTGGTATGCCGATTTTTATGGCAATGAACCTCAAGAAAGTTTTTCTGTGATAATCGGATTCTGTAATGGTGGCGGAAACTATGGTGTAAATAGACAACTGACAGGCAAAATGAAGGAAGTTTTTGCCATTGTTGGTTATTATGTAGATAAAAAAGATATGCCAATGTATAGCAAGGAATATCTGCCTACACTAATTCATGAATTTAACCATTCTTTTATCAATCATTATTTGGATGAAAACAAATATCCAGAATATGTAAGGCAAATGGAAGTTGCAGCAACAGATTTGTTTAGGTCGTCACAATGGAGTATGTCAAGACAGGCTTACAATAACTGGAAAACAATGGTAAATGAATCACTTGTCCGTGCTGCAGTTATCTGTTATATGTTGGATAAGAAATACAAACCGGAAGAAATAAAAAACGAATTGCTAGAACAAGTGCAACGAAATTTCAGATGGATGCCGGAATTGGTCAGCCTGCTAAGAAAATACGAAAAGGAGCAATCAAAATATGGTAACTTTGAAAATTTCTATCCGAATGTGATAGACTTCTTCAAAGTATATGCTAAGAAGGAAAATGAAAGATGTGATGTGATTGGATGAAAGAATGAGTCCTCTATAAAATGAGTTCTTATCAGAGAAATATAAAAGATAAGACGCATCGGAAAGTTGCATTTATCTTTTTGTCTTGAACGAGAGCAGATAGCAGGTGACACCGATGGCGATGAGCCCCAACAGGAGTTTCATCCAGCATGCGGGAAGCAGGAAGAAGATGCAATGCAGACAAGTAATCCACAATAATGAAATAGACAGGATTTTAGCTCGCAAAGGAATGGAACGCTCTTCTCTGAAATTGCGGATATAGGGTCCCAATTGTTTATGGTTGAGCAGCCATCGGTACAAACGTGGAGAACCTTGGAAAAATAAGGCGGCTGAAAGAAGCAGGAAAGGGGTAGTAGGCAGCAGAGGGATAAATATTCCGATAATCCCTAAAGTCAGAAAAACGATGCCTGATGTAATGCAGAGGTATCTTTTAATCATGATTTCCTGTGTTGCTTCTTTCCTGTTTTGTTCTGAATAATTGTAGAAGTGCAAAAATAGAGATTTATTCGGGATAATAGATGCAGTTGCGGGTTAAATCAGAATCCCGATATAAATAAAAGTAAGAACCTGCTGTATATAGAAGGGCTGAACTATACAGGTGAATAGCTTTATCCGACGACGTCGTTTCTATAATCGACGTCGTTGATTGTAAAAACGGCGGTGCCGGTTGTGTAGCCGACGTCGCCGATTGCAGTTCAGTTCAAATTTTTTCGGACTTTCCGACTATATGGGTAAAGAATATACTTTATTGCAAGTCCAATCCCATGATATAATCGTTCATGTAGTATCCGTTTCCTATCGGGAAGTCTCCTTCGCTGACTTTTTTCATCCCCATGTGCTCATAAAATCCAAGAGCCGGATTGTGCCGGTTTACATTCAGTTCCATGCGGCAAGGGGCAGGGTGTAGCGCTTTGATGCCGGCAATGGCCTGTTCGAACAGCTTTTTCCCTATCCGGTCTTTCTGGAAGCGGGGGAGGACATAGATTTTCTGAAGATGGAAAAGGGATTCTCCTTCCTGCTGGATGGAAACATATCCGGCCGCTTCGCCGTCTTTGAAAGCAAGATAATAGATGTGTCCTTCTTCTTCCATCTGCTTTCGGAGGTTTTCAAGGGAGTACATCCATTCCATCATATACTCGATTTGTTCCGGAGTAAGGATGTTTTTGTAGGTTTCCGGAAATACATTTGCAGCCATCTCGTGTATCAGAGGTATATCGGCATAAGTAGCTTGACGTATACTGTACATAGTTTTTGTTTTAAAGGTTTCTGTTGGCTGCAAATGTACGGTTTATCTGTATTGCTTCTTTGGTTTGCGACTTGTTTAACATGTTAATTTATATAAAATAAAAGTACCTTGCAATACAAGGTATTGATATAATACATATATTTGTGCCATACAAATAAGCAAACTCAGAAACTATGAATGTAGATAATGTAAAATCGCAAATGCGCAAAGGGATGCTGGAATATTGTATCCTCTTGCTGCTTCATCGGGAGCCGTCGTATGCTTCGGATATCATACAGAATCTGAAAGAAGCCCGGCTTATTGTGGTGGAAGGAACACTTTACCCGTTGCTTACCCGACTGAAGAATGACGAACTGTTGTCGTACGAGTGGGTGGAATCGACTCAGGGACCTCCCCGCAAGTATTACAAGCTGACTCCCAAAGGGGAGGAGTTTCTGGCAGGGCTACAGACTGCATGGGATGAACTTTCGGATACTGTAAATCATTTAAGAACAAAACTTTTAACTGTAAAATACAATGAAAAAAACACTGACTGTTAATTTGGGTGGCACGGTATATCATATTGATGAAGATGCCTATAAACTGTTGGATAACTACCTGAACAACCTCCGTTATCATTTCCGTAAGGAAGAGGGGGCGGAAGAAATGGTACGCGATATAGAGATACGTATTGCAGAAATTTTTAATGAATATATCCGCTCCGGACAACAGGTAATTACATTGGAGAACGTAGAAGAAGTAATAGCCCGTATGGGTAAACCGGAAGATTGGGAAACCGGCGAAAGTGAAACTTCTTCAACTGCTTCTGCTCCTCATACACCGAAGGAAGAAATCAAACGCAAATTGTTCCGTAATCCGGACGACCGTATTCTGGGTGGTGTGCTTTCCGGATTGTCCGATTATTTCGGGATGGATGTAACCTGGGTACGTCTGGGAGTTTTGTTCCTTGGATTCTTTTTTAATTTCCTTATCGTGGCCTATCTGATAGCATGGATTGTGATTCCGGCAGCTCATACGGCTACAGAGAAACTGCAGATGAAGGGACAGCCTATCAATGTGGAGAATATAGGGAAAACGGTGACCGATGGATTTGAAAAGGTGAACCATTATGTACAGTCGGAAAAGCCTCGTTCTGTATTGGCGCAGCTGGGTAATGCCATTGTGCAGATAGCTGGATTTGTCATCAAGTTCCTGCTCGTGGTCCTAGCCATTTGTTGTGCCCCTGTGTTGCTGGCCGGATTTGTGGTGTTGTTTGCCATGCTGATGGTCGCTACCGGGTTGATAGCCAGTATTCCGGCAGCCTTTTATTATATAAGTCCGGAGATTAACTGGGAACTGATAAACAGTGTACCTGCTGCCTCTGTTGGTTTTGCCTTGTGCGGGCTTTTTGCAGTAGGTATTCCGATGGTAGGTTTGCTTCAGGTTATTATGCAGAGTTTCCATGTATGGCGCCCTATGTCGACAGTGACCAAGGTTGTACTTATCGTGTTATGGATTCTTGCTGTACTGTTGGGAGGTGTATTTTTCCTTAATCTGCCTTATATTCCGATGATGGAACTGTAATAATCGTAAGATGTATTGTCTTTAATAAGGAAATATTTTCTTACCTTTGTGCAAAGAAGGATCAAAAAACTTGAAACGAATATGACTAAGAAAATACTTTTGCTGGGTTCCGGAGAATTGGGAAAAGAGTTTGTAATAGCAGCTCAACGTTTGGGACAGTACGTAATAGCGTGTGATTCGTATGCAGGTGCACCGGCTATGCAGGTTGCAGATGCTTGCGAAGTCTTCAGTATGCTGGATGGAGATGCACTTGATAAAGTGGTAGAAAAATATCATCCGGATATTATTGTTCCCGAAATTGAAGCAATCCGTACGGAACGATTGTATCATTTGGAAAAAGAAGGTATTCAGGTGGTTCCAAGTGCACGTGCCGTAAATTATACCATGAACCGTAAGGCGATTCGTGATCTGGCAGCTAAGGAACTGGGCTTGAAGACTGCAAAGTATTTTTATGCGACTTCTTTTGAAGAACTGAAAGAGGCTGCAGAAAAAATCGGTTATCCGTGTGTCATCAAACCGCTGATGTCATCATCGGGAAAAGGACAGTCGGTAGCCAAGGGTCCGGAAGATCTGGAATACTCTTGGGCATATGGCTGTAGCGGAAGCCGTGGTGATATCAAGGAACTGATTGTAGAAGAGTTTGTCAAGTTCGACAGCGAAATTACTCTGCTGACTGTTACCCAGAAGAATGGTCCGACCTTGTTCTGCCCGCCAATTGGTCATGTGCAGAAAGGTGGAGATTATCGTGAAAGTTTCCAGCCGGCACACATCGCTCCGGAACATTTGGCAGAAGCACAGCGAATGGCTGCCAAGGTAACAGAAGCTTTGACCGGAGCTGGTCTTTGGGGAGTAGAGTTTTTCTTGAGTCATGAAAATGGAGTTTATTTCTCCGAACTTTCTCCTCGTCCGCACGATACCGGTATGGTTACATTGGCTAATACTCAGAACTTGAATGAATTTGAACTTCATCTGTATGCGGTGCTGGGATTACCTATTCCGGGTATTACTCAGGAACACATTGGAGCAAGTGCAGTCATCTTGTCGCCTATTGCCAGCCAGGAAAAACCGCGCTATCGTGGAGAAGAGTTGGTTTGTTCGCAGCCTAATACGTATCTTCGTATCTTCGGAAAACCTTATACTAAGTTGAACCGCCGTATGGGAGTAGTGGTATGCTACGATAAAAACGATGGAGACCTTGATGCATTGCGCGATAAGTGTAAAGCACTGGCCAACAAAGTAGAAGTGTATTAAAATATAGATAATATAAGGAAAACAGCCGAGGTGGTAGTCGTAGGTAATAACGGCAGACCTTGGCTGTTTTTTTATTTATGAAAAATAAACCGTTATGGAAGAGTATCGTTTGGACGGGAAGACCGTAAAGGAACATTTGCTGCACCTCTCGGAATATGGTAATAAGCCTTTTACAAAAGGGTTGCATCCGGGAGTAGAGCATATATTGGGCATCCGGATTCCCGATTTGCGCAAACTGGCTGCTCGCATCGCAAAAAGGGAAGATTGGAGAGATTATCTTGAGACTGCCGATACTTTCTACATGGAAGAACGTATGTTGCAGGGAATGGTATTGGGGTATATTCACCCTGATGAGAAACTGGAATGTTATCTGGACCGTGTGTCCCGTTTTGTCCGTCTCATTAACAGCTGGTCGGTGTGTGATACATTTAAGTTTGCAGGTGGAAAGAGGTTTGTAGAAAAACATCGCCAATCACTATGGGAGTATCTGCTAGGCTGGATACATGCCAAAGAGGAGTATGAAATCCGTTTCGGTGTAGTGATGTCGATGACTTATTTTATAGAACCGGAATATATTGATGAATTGTTACTGGAGTACGACCGTATCAGTCACGAAGGATATTATGTAAAGATGGCAGTAGCCTGGGCACTTTCGGTTTGCATGGTTAAGTTTCCCGAAAAAACGCTGCATTATCTGCAATACAGCCATCTGGATGACTTTACCTATAATAAGTCTATTCAGAAAATGATAGAATCTTACCGTATTACAGATACACAGAAGCAGGTGCTCCGGCAGATGCGCAGAAGCACCCGGTGAGGTTTTATTCGTGATGATACGGGCCGTTGTTCAGAATTGTCATAGCCCGATAAAGCTGTTCCACAAAAATCAGTCGGATCATCTGATGGGAGAATGTCATCTTCGACAGGGAAATCTTTTCCTGTGCAGCCCCATAAACGGCTTGGGAAAAGCCATAAGGTCCGCCGATGATGAATACCAGCCGCTTGTTTACGGTATGCATTTTCCGTTCTATCCAGTTGGCAAACTCAATAGAGCGGAATTCCTTGCCATGCTCGTCCAGCAGTACTACCACATCTCCCGGCTGCAAAGCTTTCAGAATAAGCTCTCCTTCTTTCTCTTTCTGTTGCTCCATGCTGAGGCTTTTGGTATTCTTCAGTTCCGGAATCACTTCAATATCGAACGAGGTATAATGTTTGGTACGTTCGGTGTAGTCGTTGATGGCAGCGATATAATGTTTTTCTACAGTCTTTCCTACGACGAGCAATGTAAATTTCATATAGTGAGTATTAATTACAATATTTTATGCAAAGATAGTGAAAGGTGAGAGTAGTGCCAAGCCAAAAGCTTGCTTTTGAGTGAAGGTAATGCCGGGGTATCTTTTGTTTTATCTGTAAGTGAATAAAACTCCCTTACAGTTTGTGGAGACTGATATTATCTGTATTTTTACTATGAAGATTTATTAGAAGACTAATGGACAATACAAGTGCTTTTTCGATTTCAGCTTTGCTGGAGAATGATATTCAGGAACTTAAAGGAAAACGATTGGCGGATGTATTTCGCTTGATTTCCTTTATACCAGGAGAGACCTATGGGCCACACAGCCATTTGCGTATTGAGATTAACTATGTAAAAAAAGGGAGTTGTATTCTGCATTTGGAACAGGAAAGTATTACTTTTCGTGAAGGAGAGCTGATGTTTATTACTCCTAATGTAAAACATAAGTTCGAAGCTGGGCATAAAGGAACACAATTGATGCAATTGGAGTTTCTTCCAGAGTTGTTTTCACGTTTTGTATTGGATATGGAAACGGAAGATCATAATAGTATGTCTTTTACTTCTTTTTTATTTTCAGGAAAGCATAAAGTGATGAAGATTGTGAATGATATGCGTATGGTAAGGGTTATTCAGGAAATTATTAATGAACTGCAAACCAAACCTTTTTATTATGACTATCAGGTGATATTGCTTTACATTGAGCTACAGATTCTAATTTACCGTTATGTAAAAGAACAACTTTTTTCGGGTTGTGGAAATGCAGTATTGAAAAAAGCGATTGATTATATGTATCAGCATTACCCTCTGAATGTGACAATGGATGAAGTTGCCTTATATGCCGGAGTAAGTGGGCGATATTTACGTTATCTTTTTTCGCAGAATCTTAATATTACACCTGTAGATTATCTGAATCAGATTCGGGTGAATAAAGCATTTTCTTTATTAAAAACTTCCAATCTTTCGGTGAAAGAGGTCAGTTTTCAGTGTGGGTTTCGCTCTCCTCAATATTTTTCCAGAATCTTTAAACAGTTTATGGGTTTTTCTCCTCGTAAGATAGAATACGAACATACTTCCGTATAGTATATCTTTATATTCATACTCTTCCGTTTTGTATAAAATAGAATTTTTTTTGAATATATTTGGGCAGAGAAAATACTATAATTTTGCTCTTATAAAACAAATAAAAAACGGATAGTATACAATGAAAAACAACTTGAAATGGGGGATGGTCATTGCCTGTATGTGTATAGGCCCGAATATAATAAGTGGTGCAAACAGTTCTGCCGAACATCATATATATTGGTTACCTGATAAAGTGATAACAGTAGAGAGTCCAATACAGTCTCTGAATGGGGAATGGGAATTGAAGTATTCGGCAAAAAGTAAATGGACGAAAGTTGAAGTTCCCGGAGAAGTCGCTATGCAGGGCTATGCTATTGAACATGATAAGCCTTTTTTGTACAGAAAAAGAATAGTGGTTCCCAAAGAGTATGCGGGAAAGCGGGTGATATTACGTTTTGATGGGGTATATAGTTATGCGCGTCTTAAGATAAACGGGAAGTTTGTAAGAGAACATTGGGGTGGATTTACCCGATGGGAAACAGATGTGACTTCATTCTTAAAAATAGGAGGGAAGAATGAAATCGTTTTGGAGGTAACCGACAGACTGGATGAAATATCGTATGCTTCCGGATATGCACATCATCCGATAGGGGGAATTCTTCGGGACGTAATGTTATTTGCGATGCCGGAAAACCATTTGCATGATATTTATGTAGAAACAGACTTGGATTCTTTATATAAAGATGCAGAGTTGCGGGTAAGATGTGTGTATGAAGGCTCTTTGGGTGCTGATGTTGTTTTTAGTCTGATTACTCCCGATGGAAAAGAGGTCCGACTTCCTGAAAATAAACGCTCGCTGAAAGTTGGGGAAAATGAGTATTCATTTAATATATCTGATCCCCTGAAATGGGATGCCGAACACCCTCATTTATATACATTGAAAGTTTCACTTCAAAAAGATGGAAAAGTACAAACTGTTTTTTCCCGTTCGGTAGGATTCCGTGAGGTAGAAGTATCGGGCGACAGGATGCTGGTTAATGGTAGACAGGTAAAATTGCGTGGAGCTTGCAGGCACGATATCCATCCAAAACTGGGGCGTACCACTTCTGCCGAGTTGGACAGTTTGGATGTGGTACTCTTTAAAGAAGCAAATATGAATTTTGTAAGAACTTCACATTATCCTCCAACTGAACGCTTCCTTCAGTATTGTGATCGTTATGGTATTTATGTGGAAAGCGAGTCGGCTGTTTGTTTTGTGGATACACATCGTCAGAAAAATTATGCTCCGGGACGTACTCAAAATGATACGGCTTATACTCATCGTTATTTGGGACAATGTCAGGAAATGGTAAAAGCTTTTCGTTCACATCCGTCTATCTTGTTTTGGAGTATTGGCAATGAAAGTATGTATGGTACTAATTTCCAACTTTGCTATGATTGGGTAAAGAAGACAGATCGTACACGTCCGGTTATATTTAGTTATCCGGGTACAGTTCCGGCAGACAAGAAGATTTTTGATATCTTGAGTATGCATTACCAAGATGTATATGGCAATTTGGAACAATGGGGTAAGGTGACTCGTGGATTCCAGGGCGAAGGTATTCCGGTTGTTTTCGATGAATGGGCACATCCGGCATGTTATACGTATGCTACTTTACGGACAGATCCTAATATACGTGAATTTTGGGGAAAATCTCTTGACATGATGTGGAGCGGATTATTTGATGCTCGTGGTGGCTTGGGAGGAGCCATTTGGGGGTATATTGATGAAACTTTTGCTTTGCCGGAACCTAAAGTGGGAGAAGCATACTGGAAAGAGTTTGCACATACCGCCAAGCCGGAAGGTTTCCGTGGAAATTGTGTCGGGTATGGAGAATGGGGAATTGTGGATGTCTGGAGAAGAAAGAAACCGGAATTTTGGTCGACTAAAAAAGCATATTCTCCGGTGCGTTTAATGACAGAAAGAGAGGTAGCATATACTGCAGGACAACCTGTTGTATTGACTGTATATAACCGTTTTGACCATACCAATCTGAATGAGATAAAGGCCATTTATACGTATAAAGGGCAACAGGGGGAAGCTATATTGTCGGCAGTAGATCCTCATCAGAAAGGAACACTGACTATTCCGGAAAAAGCATGGGAAGAAGGAGAACTAGTACAGATAGAATTTTATTCAAAAGATAATTTCTTGATAGATAAATATCAGTTGGTATTGGGCAGTGAGGATGTTCAGTTGCCTGCTGCACAGATTTCAGGAGCATTGTCTATAAGTGAAGATGCAGAAAAGGTTCTTGTGAAAGGCAATAATTTTGAAATACCTTTTGATAAAGAAACCGGACTCATTGTAAATGCGAAGGTGGGTGATGAGGTCTTGATACAGAAAGGGCCGTTTTTGAATGCATATATCAATTTGAATCATCTTTCTGGAGCAGAGGTCCGGAAAATTGCAGATCATTATGCTGTATTGGAAACTGAATGGAAGAAAACATCTTTCTCATATCATGAAGATGGAAACTGTGTGTATGTAACTTTAAAAGGTACATATAAAGATATAAAAGTAAGTTTCAGAATCAAGGTGACAGCTTCTGGAGAACTTTCTGTAAATTATACGACAGACAGATTGCCTAATGGCTTTTTGCGTGAAACAGGTCTTTTATTCTGGGTAAACGATGATATAAAGACATTGGACTGGAAACGGAAAGGATATTGGGATTACTATCCGGAAGGTGAATTGTCTGGAAATGAGGGTACAGTTTCACTCTATAATGTCTATAAGCCTTTGTATGGTGAGCGTCCGGAGCAACCTTGGGTGATGGATACGCATAATTATTATTATTGGTCGGATAAAGGTGCTGTTTGCAATACACCGCTGACTCAAATAGCAAAAGGTATGAAGGAGAATATTTATTATTATACCCTTTGTACTTTGAACCATGAACTTTCTGTTATCTCGCCCGATGCATCTGTAGCATGCAGAATGGATAAAGCAGAGGAAGGAACACTTAAACTTTATATAAATAATCGTTGGGATTATCCTGAAATAGCATGGGGAAACTTCTGTAAAACACTAGAAGCCCTGCCATGTTATGGTGAAATTAATATTCGATTGAATTAAAAGATAGAAAGCAAAAAAAGTCTCTTCGATAAAGGCGTATATCTATATATTACTATGTAGATGTACGCCTTCATAGTTTATATTTTTAATTCGGAGAAAGAGATAAGAAAATAATATGTACCTTTGCTTTATAAATAATCATTTAAAACAGAATAGAAAATGGACGAGAAAGTTGTAAAAGACCTGATTGATCGTTTGATTGATTTATCGTTTGCCGAAGATATAGGTGACGGTGACCATACTACGTTGTCGTGTATCCCTGCCGATGCAATGGGAAAGTCGAAACTTCTGATTAAGGAAGAAGGTATTCTGGCTGGTATTGAAATAGCCAAGGAAGTATTTGCGCGTTTCGACCCAAGCATGAAGGTAGAAGTCTTTATCCAGGATGGTACTCATGTAAAACCAGGTGATGTGGCTATGGTAGTGGAAGGAAAGATTCAGTCTTTGCTTCAGACAGAGCGTCTGATGCTGAACATCATGCAGCGAATGAGTGGTATTGCTACTATGACTCACAGATATGTAGAGCGTCTGGAAGGAACTAAAACCCGTGTATTGGATACCAGAAAGACAACTCCGGGTATGCGTATTCTGGAAAAGATGGCTGTGAAAATCGGTGGAGGAGTAAACCATCGTATCGGTCTGTTCGATATGATTCTGTTGAAAGATAATCATGTGGATTTTGCCGGAGGTATTGATAAAGCCATTACTCGTGCGAAGGAATATTGCAAGGAAAAAGGTAAGAATCTGAAGATTGAAATCGAAGTACGTAATTTCGATGAATTGCAGCAAGTACTCGATTTAGGTGGTGTAGACCGCATTATGCTGGACAACTTTACACCAGCTGATACAAAGAAAGCTGTAGAAATGGTAGGTGGTCGCTATGAGTTGGAATCATCAGGTGGTATTACATTCGATACTTTGCGCGACTATGCAGAGTGTGGTGTTGACTTTATTTCTGTAGGAGCGTTGACTCACTCTGTAAAAGGATTGGATATGAGCTTTAAGGCTTGCTGATAACAAGTTTTTAAAATGCCATAAATAAGAAAAGGTTTCGGTGATCTGGAGAAATCATCGGAACCTTTTTCTGTGAAGTGATGGTTAAAAATGAATCTTCTTTTGAAGTTGAATCTTTTTATAGGGTCAATTCTTCTTGTTGAGATTTTAAATTGAGATTTTCTCTATATTCTTTTGGGGATACCCCGAATAAGCGTTTTACATATTTTCCAAAGAATGAAAGACTTCCAAAATTCAGTTCGTTGCATATCTCTTTAATCGTTTTATTAGGATTTTTCAGAAGCATTTCAAGGTCTATTTTCATATATCTTGTTATAATGTCAGAAGCATTTTCTCCACAAATATCTTTGCATATCGCTGAAAGATATTTGGGGGTAACGAATAGTTTATTGGCATAAAAAGCTACCGACCGTTCTTTAGGATATGAATCATTTAATAAATCTATAAACGAATTGAAGAGCGTTTCTGCTGAATTATATTTAGGTGGGGAAATTGCGATGTGTTTTTTTAATGCATCATGAAATTCATACATGAATGCAACCAAAAGAGCGTCGATGAGTTTTTTCTTATTGGGATGTGGCTCTGCTATGAGTTTTGATTTTAAAAGGTTATAATATTGAAGAAAAAGCTCGCATTCGTCTGGTTTTAAAGATAGAATCGGGTTTTCATCCAAGAAAGCTTTTGAGCTCCAGTGGCTGGCTGTAATAGCCAACATTTGTTTCATATATTCTGGAGATAGACAAAATCCACAACAGTTAAACCCAAGATTGACCATGCCGCTTTCAATGATTGTTTGAGGATGGCATATTAGCAGATTATCCTTATTAAGGGTTTGCTGTTCATTATTGATGTTGATCGTTGCTCTTCCACTGGTACATAGGATTGCTATAAACCATTCAGCTTTAATGGGGGAGGAAGCAACTTCTTTTACATCATTTATTTGTTTTAGAATGATGATTCTATCGTCTTTATAGTCTATTGAACCTTCTTCTATGTATTTGTCGATTTTCATAAATTGGTAGTTTTAGCAACGCTGCAAATGTAATTATTGTCCTTAATTCTACGGTAGTATTATTTTCTAATTAAATGTACTGAATTTCCTATATGGATGGTTGCAGGAAATATGGAACAGTTATAAGGTGATTTTTATACCACAGGTCTGTCTGAAATATTATTCTTTTACGCCCGAATTTAAAACCAGTGATAATATTAAGTTATGAATAAGAAATTTTTGATTCTAGTTTCGTTTCTGGTATTTCTGTATGGTTGCGGAAAATCGGAACATGTGAAAAATGAACCAGTAGCGGTAAAGGTGAAAATAGAGAAAGTGGAAACTGATAATGGCGGATGTACTTCTTTCTATTCGGGTACTGTAAAGGAAGAGAATGCTTCGTTATTGAATTTTTCGGTGATGGGTACAGTAAACCGTATTCATGTGGGTTTGGGAACAGTTGTACAAAAAGGACAGTTACTTGCTACAATAGATGATACGTCTTTGAAAAGTGCTTATGAAGCTGCAAAAGCAGCACGCGATCAGGCGGAAGATGCTTATTCCAGAATGAAAGAGCTGCATCAGAAAGGTAGTCTGGCTGATATTAAATGGATGGAAGTAAAGAGTAAATACCAGCAGGCTTGTTCTATGGAAGAAATGGCAAAGAAACAATTGGCGGATTGTAGACTATATGCACCATTTTCGGGTGTTGTATCTTCCAAGTCGATAGAAGTTGGGCAAAATGTAAATCCGGCAGTATCGGCTTTTACTCTTGTATCCGGTAAGGATATGAATGTAAGAATTTCGGTTCCGGAAACAGAAATATCCAATGTATATAAAGGTCAGGAAGCTGTGGTGATAATTCCTGCTTTGAATGACTCAAGACTGGAGGGAAGTGTTATAGAGAAAGGTATTCAGGCCAATCCGGTTTCTCGTTCTTATGAGGTTAAAATAAGACTTGATAACAGCAGTCTTTCGAGAAAAGTGATGCCCGGAATGATTACAGAAGTATATCTGACTGGGAAACTTAGTACACAGCATATTGTGATTGCTGCCAATCTGATACAGATAGACGAGAATAATAATTATTTTGTTTGGCTAAACGATAAAGGAAAGGCTTCGAAACGAATAATTACATGCGGTGATTTTACCCCTACAGGTGTCACGGTTGTATCAGGTTTGAATGCTGGTGATGAAATAATAGTAGAAGGTCAGCAAAAAGTATGTGAAGGAACAAAACTTGAACTGTAATATGGATAATAAGAAGCGTAATATAGTAGAATGGGCTATGCATTACCGCCAGATTATTATACTGGTGACATGCTGTCTGGTAGCATTTGGGGTATATAGTCTGCCTCAGATGCAGAAAAATGAATTCCCGGATTTTACGATTCGCCAGGGTATCGTAATAGCTGCAGCTCCGGGGAATACGGTGGACGAAATGGTAGAGCAAGTCACAAAGCCGCTGGAAGATTATATATTCACCTATAAAGAGGTAAAAAAAGAAAAAACATTTTCTACTACCCGTGACGGACTTGTGTTTATTCAGGTAGAACTTGTAGATGAGTTGAATAATAAGGATGAATTTTGGAGTAAGTTCAAACATGGTATAGCAGCATTTAAATCACAACTTCCTCAAAATGTCCTTGCGGTACAAGTGATGGACGATTTCGGAGATACATCGGCTATGCTGCTTACAATGGAAAGTAAGGATAAAACCTATCGGGAGCTTTCGGACTATATGGATAATCTGAAAGATCGTTTGAGAAATGTAAATAGTGTAGGACGTCTTACTGTAAGTGGAGAACGGAAGGAACAGATTTCTATTTATCTTGATCCTGCTAAGTTGACACAATATGGCTTGAATGAGCAAATGGTTGCATCACAATTGTTTGCCAAAGGATTTGTAACTACAGGAGGGCGTATTCAGACACCCGACTATATTCTTCCAGTGCATGTAGACAAATCTTATAATACGATTTATGATGTACAGCAGCAGATTGTTTATTCCGATTTGGACGGTAATAATATTCGCCTTAAAGATATTGCAAGGGTAGTGAAGGAGTATCCTCATGCCGACAGTTACATAAAAAACAATGGCACCAAATGTATCTTGTTGAGTATTGAAATGAAGAAAGGCAAGAACATTGTAAAAATGGGTGAAGATGTAAATAAGGTACTTGAAGAATTCAAGAAAGAAATACCTTCTGAAGTGGAAATGTATCATGTCACCAATCAGGCGCAGGTAGTAGGCGATAGTGTGGATAATTTCTTGCATGAACTTGTAATAGCTATTGTGGCTGTAGTGGTGGTTGTGATGCTTTTATTACCGATGCGTGTTGCTTTGGTTGCTGCATCTACCATTCCGATTACAATCTTTATCTCATTGGGATTGTTTTATGCTTTTGGTATAGAACTGAATACCGTTACACTTGCAGCACTGATTGTGACATTGGGTATGATAGTCGACAATTCCATTGTGATTATAGACAGTTATCTGGAGAAAATTGGTGAGGGGATGTCCCGCTGGCATGCATCAATTTATAGTGCAACACACTTTTTTAAATCTATTTTCTCTGCAACACTTGCCATCAGTATCACTTTCTTTCCTTTCCTGATTGTGATACCGGGAATGATACACGACTTTTTATTAAGTTTCCCTTGGTCTATATTGTTGATACTTGGAATTTCATTACTCGTAGCCATGTTGCTGGTTCCGTTTATGCAGTTCTGGTTTATACGTAAGCCTGTTCCCCATGTAAAAAAGGGTTTTTCGTTTATGGATGTATTGCAACGCTTCTATAATAAGATACTTGATGCATGTTTTGCTCATCCATATATAACAATGTGTATGGGCTTGGGATCTATTATTGTAGGAGTTTTGTTGATGGGTAAGTTACCACAGAAACTGATGCCGGTGGCAGACCGTAATCAGTTTGCAATAGAAATTTATCTTCCTACTGGTACGGCTGTAGAACGGACTGCGGTGGTAGCTGATAGTATAGAAAATGTGCTTCGAAAGGATGCTCGTGTGGTGTCTGTCACATCGTTTATAGGATGTTCTTCACCGAGATTTCATACGGCATATGCTCCGCAGATTGGCGGAACCAATTACTCGCAACTTATTGTAAATACATTGGGAAATGAAGAAACAGTAGAACTTCTTGATGAGTATTCTGCTAAATATACCAATGCATTTCCTGAAGCAAGAGTAAGATTCAAACAGATTAGTTTCAGCCAGGCAGTCTATCCGGTTGAACTTCGGTTGAGTGGTCAGAATCTCGACAGTCTGAAGTTTGTTGCTGGAAAATATCTTGCACTGCTGCGTAATATGCCAGAAGTGGAACTGGCTCAAACCAACTTCAGTGAACCACAGACTTCGATGAAAGTTGTTCTAAAGGAAGATGAAGCTTCAAGATTGGGTATAAATAACATGCAGGTTGAAACTACATTGGCCATGAGATATGGAAATGGGGTACCTTTATCGAATGTATGGGAAGGTGATTATAACATTCCTATAACGCTAAAGTCGGAAAAAGCTGATAAGGCTGACTATTCAGATCTTTCGGATGAAATGATTCCTGTGATGGGCGGATTGGGAAATGTTCCCTTGAGGCAGGTTGCAGAAGTCGTACCTAGTGTGAAAGATGGACAAATAGTAAGACGTAATGGTATTTATACTATTACAGTGATGTCTGATGTGCGTCGGGATGTGAATGTGACAGCTTTTACAGCAAGTCTGAAAAAGAAACTTGCAACGATTCCGTTGCCCGAAGGAGTCACACTTGCATATGGTGGTGATGATGAACAGGATAATGAAAATCTTCCACCCATCATGTCTGCATTGGCTATCGCTGCTTTTATTATATTCTTTATTCTTTTGGCTCACTTTAAGAAAATCAGTATTGCTTTACTGATATTTCTCAGTATGACGCTTTGTCTGTTTGGTACTGCCGTGGGAGTATTGGTGCAGGGAGTCGATTTTGGTATGACCTGTACACTTGGTATCATTAGTCTGATGGGTATTATTGTGCGAAATGGTATCATTATGATAGACTATGCGGAAGAGTTAAGGGCTACAGAAAAACTTTGTGTGCGTGATGCAATCTATCATTCTGCACAAAGACGTATGCGCCCGATTTTCCTTACCTCTGCGGCTGCTTCTATGGGAGTAATTCCCATGATATTAGGAAAGAGTGGATTATGGATGCCTATGGGAACGGTAATATGCTACGGTACACTTATTACAATGTTGTTTTTACTGACCGTGCTACCTATATCGTATATGCTGATGTTCAGAGGTTCTACATCCAAACGTGCCAAAATGGAAGCTATGGAACAAATGTAACGGTTTTAAATACGTAATTCGAAATGAAAGTGAATAAAAGAAATATAGTATTGAGTTTGATTGCGTGTACATGCCTGGCGCCTGTTTCAGGTCAGCATATATATACGCTTGATGAATGCATCAATTCGGCTTTGAAATATAATGTGAAAGTAAGAAATGCCGAGAATGATCTGGAGATGGCAAAGCATGATAAGAAAGAGGCTTTTACAAAGTACTTTCCGAATATTTCTGCTGTAGGTTCTGGATTTATAGCTAATGAGCCTTTGGTGCAGATGCAAATGTCTCCCGAGGCTAAGATGGAGATGCTGAAGGATGGAATGCTGGGTGGTATTTCTGCTACAATGCCATTGTTTACCGGAGGACAGATTGTGAATGGCAATAAACTGGCCGAACTTGGAGTGAACATGAAGGCATTACAAAAAAAACAGACTGATGATGAAGTTCGCTTGGAAGTAGAAAGATATTTTTGGCAGATAGTGATGCTGAAGGAAAAGCTGAAAACAATCTCTTTAGTAGAAAAACAGCTTGAAAGACTTGAAACTGATGTACAGGCGTCGGTTGATGCTGGAATTGTAACTCGGAATGACTTATTGCAAGTGCAGTTAAAAAAGAATGATGTATTGAGTGGTAAAATTCAACTTGAAAATTCGTTGAATGTTTCATTAAGTCTTTTAGGACAGTACATTGGTGCAAAATCGGATAGTATTGATGTGGCATTTGTGGTAGAAGAACATCTGTCAGAATCACCCCAGACTTTATTTTGTAATCATACTGATGCTGTTGAAAGGACAAATGAGTATGGCCTTTTGAAGCAGAACTTACAGGCAAGCAAGCTTCAATATAAAATGGCTGTAGGCAAGAATCTTCCAACGGTAGCAATTGGTGGCGGACTGGTGTATGATAACTTTGTAATGGGACAGGATCAATCGTTCTATATGGGATTTGTAACTGTATCTGTTCCTATATCAGGATGGTGGGGTGGTACGCATTCTATCAAAAAACATAAATTACAGGTAAAAAACGCAGAAAACCTGTTGAACGATAACAGCGAAATGTTGGTTATCCGAATGCAGAATGTATGGAATACTTTGAATGATTCTTATAGGAAGGCAGAAATTGCGCTTCTTTCAGTAGAGCAGTCTTCGGAAAATTTAAGATTGAATATGGATTATTATTCGGCAGGAACTGCTGCAATGAGCGAATTGCTTGATGCACAAACATTGTATCAACAGAGTCGGGATAAATATGTTGAGGCTTATACAAATTATGAATTAAGTAAAAGAGAGTACTTGCAGGCTACAGGAAGATAGTTTATTGGAGGTAGCTGTAGATAGTAGAATTACGATACTTGTATCATTGGCCTTTGATACAAGTATCGTGTGCTTATGTGACTTGTATCATTCGCTTGCGATACAAGTCGCATTTTTTATGAAACAATGATTCAAAAGGGGGGTAGCTTTGGTCTTAGATGAGTTCTTTTTATGTATGTAGTTTGCAAGTTTTCTGATAAACTGTAGACCTTGAGGTAGTTGTACTATGTAGTATGGTAAGTTATTATATAGAATAAAAAAAGGATTACAAGAAACTTGTAATCCTTTGAAGAGCGGAAGACGGGGCTCAAACCCGCGACCCTCAGCTTGGAAGGCTAATGCTCTATCAACTGAGCTACTTCCGCAATTTTAAGTGGGCAAGGATGGATTCGAACCACCGAAGGCGTAAGCCAGCAGATTTACAGTCTGCCCCATTTGGCCACTCTGGTACTTGCCCAACACAATTTTTCAAAGAAGAGAGCGGAAGACGGGGCTCAAACCCGCGACCCTCAGCTTGGAAGGCTAATGCTCTATCAACTGAGCTACTTCCGCAATCTCAGTGGGCAAAGATGGATTCGAACCACCGAAGGCGTAAGCCAGCAGATTTACAGTCTGCCCCATTTGGCCACTCTGGTATTTGCCCATTCGCAATCTTAAGTGTTAGTGTTTCTCTCAATTGCGATGCAAAGGTACAACTATTTTTTTAATTTGCAAACAAAATCGATCATTTTTATTGCAGTAATTGCACATTCATCTCCCTTATTGCCTAATTTTCCACCTGCACGGTCTTCTGCCTGCTCCATATTATTGGTTGTAATCAGTCCGTAAATCACTGGGACATCGGTTGTTGCATTCAGATGTGCAATGCCTTGGGTAGTTCCTGCACATACATAATCAAAATGTGGAGTATCTCCGCGAACTACGCAGCCGATAGCGATTACTGCATCCACTTTTCCGCTTTTTATCATTTGTGCCGAACCATATGTCAGTTCGAAGCTTCCCGGAACTGTTTGAACAAGGATATTTTCTTCTTTTGCTCCATGCTTTTTCAAGGTGTTTACTGCTCCATTGAGCAAAGCTCCGGTGATGTTGCTGTTCCATTCGGATACAACAATGCCAAAACGCATGTTTGAAGCATCAGGCACAGAGTTGAAATCGTAATCTGATAGGTTGTGATAAGCTGTTGCCATATATAAAAGATATTTGGAAAAATAAAATGAGAAATTGAGAATGGAAAAGCAGAAGGAAAACCTTCTCTTTTTCCGATTCTCAATTTCTCATTCTCAGTTTATAATATTTTATTTAATAGAAGCTCGTTCGATATATTTATCAATATCCATTGCCTGATAAGAGTTGGCATATTTAGTTTTGATTTGCTTGTAAGCTTCTACTGCTTCTGCGTTCTTACCCTGTTTTTCCAGGATCTGTCCAGCCTGCAGCAAATATATAGGACTCAGTGATACGCTGTTTGCTTTGTCGGCAGCTTTTAATAAAGTAGCAGCAGCTTTGTCTAACTGACCAACCTGAGCATAGCAGTTACCCAAAGTTCCAATGATAGCCGGAGCTACGAAATAGTCGTCTGCACTGAATTTATCCAAGAATTTGATGGCATCTTCGTATTTGCCCAACTGAGCATAGCAGATTCCGGCATATGCATTAGCCAAGTTTCCTGCATCAGTTCCGCTGAATTCGTCTGCCAATTTCACGAAACCTGCATAACCAGTGCTGTCGCCATTCAAGGCAATTTCATAGTTATCAGCTCCAAAATATTGTTCACCCTTGAAAATAGCTTCTGCAGCTTTCAGTTCTTTCGGTGCGGAAATAAAGTGTTTGTAACCCAATACACCGGCAACTACTACTACAATTGCTGCAACGATGCCCAACAATAGATTTTTGTTCTTAAGAAGGAATGCTTCAGAAGTGCTCAATGCTTCATCTACATTCAAAGGATCTTGAGTGTGTTTTTTTTCAGTCATTTTTATATTCGTTTTATTATTTTTCTGTTATAGACCTATTTTGGTCAGCAAAAGTAATTTATTTCTATATATAAATGAAATTTGAAGACATGTTTTTTTTCAATCTTCCTTTTATTCGTATTTTTGTCTTTCGAAATAGATTGAATTTATGTGGTTGAAACGCATCTCGATATTAAGTTATAAAAATTTAGAAGAAGTTGAACTGTCTTTTTCCCGTAAACTGAACTGTATCATTGGTAAGAATGGAATGGGAAAGACAAACCTGATGGATGCAGTATATTATCTGTCGTTCTGTAAGAGTGCAACGAATCCTATCGATTCCCAAAACATACAACACGGACATGAGTTTTTTGTGATACAGGGTTTTTATGAGACAGATCATGGAGAGCCCGAAGAGGTGTATTGTGGATTGAAGCGTAAACAGAAAAAACAGTTCAAGAGAAATAAGAAAGAATACTCCCGTCTGTCCGATCATATCGGTTTGATTCCTCTGGTAATGGTTTCTCCTGCCGACTCTATATTAATAGGTGGAGGAAGTGAAGAACGTCGCCGGTTTATGGATGTGGTGATTTCTCAGTTCGACCGTGAGTATCTGGATGCACTGATTCGTTACAACAAGGCTTTGCAGCAGCGGAATACACTGCTGAAGGCGGATATGGAGCCGGATGATGAGCTGATGCTGGTTTGGGAAGAAATGATGGCTGCTGCAGGTGCTGTGGTGTATCGCAAGCGGAAAGAATTCATAGATGAATTTATTCCGGTCTTTCAATCGTACTATTCTTATATTTCTCAAGACCGTGAGCAGGTCAGTCTTTCTTATGAATCGCATTTGGAGCAGGCCGATCTTCTGACTTTGTTGAAGGAGAACCGTCAGCGCGACCGTATCATGGGGTATTCTTTAAAGGGGGTACATAAAGATGATCTGATTATGAAATTGGGTGAATTCCCGATTAAAAGAGAAGGTTCGCAAGGTCAGAACAAAACATATCTGATTGCGTTAAAACTGGCTCAGTTCGATTTCCTGAAGCGTACGGGAAGCCAGACCACTCCTTTAGTATTGCTGGATGATATATTTGACAAACTGGATGCTTTGAGAGTAGAGCAGATTGTGAAACTTGTTTCAGGAGATAATTTCGGTCAGATTTTCATTACCGATACGAATAGGGAACATTTGGATAAAATATTGCACAAGTTAGACGGTGATTATGCCGTGTTTGAGGTAGAAAGCGGAACGGTAGTGGAACGTAGCAAAGAAGAAAACTAATGAAGCGGAATAATACAGAGCAGATAGGTGATGTGATACGGAGGCTCTTGCGTCAGCAGGGATTGGAAACACCTTTGAACGAATATCGGTTGGTCGATGCATGGAAAGATGTAGTGGGGGAAACAATTACTCGCTACACCATGAATCTGTATATAAAGAATCAGACGCTTTATGTGCAACTTTCTTCTTCTGTGCTTCGCCAGGAACTGATGATGGGAAGAGAACTTCTGGTACGTAGCTTAAACGAGAAGGTCGGTTCCCAGGTTATTGTGAATATTGTGTTTTGCTGATACATCCGTTTTCGGTCCACACTTCATCCATTAAAATGTCAAAAGGTTCTGTAGGAAGTAGGGGAGCTACCTGAAACTGAAAACAGATACCTATTTTGTAAGCCGACAGTTGGGGTAAAAGCCGGTCGTAATATCCTTTCCCACGTCCCAGCCGGTTTCCTTCCCTGTCGAAAGACACTCCGGGGATGATTGCCAGTTCTATGTCATTATAATTGGTCAGTCTTCTGCCGTTGGGTTCTTCTATTCCATAAGCCCCCTTTTTCAGACTGTCCTTTCCTTCATAAAAGCGCAACTCCAGATCATTCCCTTGTACTACCGGAAGGATAATATTCTTCGATTTACTCCATCGTTCTACAAATGCCTGGGTCTGTACTTCATCGGGAAGAGCATAGTACATGAGTACGATTTTCGCCTGGCAAAAAACCGGATGGTCTTCCAGTTTCGAAAGCAAACTGGAAGACCATTGGGTTAATTGTGCAGAAGTATATGTCTTTTTCTTTTGCGCAATCAGTGTGCGCCATTCACGCTTTGTTACTGTCATTTTTTTCCTGAGCTACGTTTTCTGTATTTTCTTCCGGAGCTTTAGGGAAAGATTCTCCTTTTTCAAGCACTTCTATTGCTTTAAGCACTGTATTGTCACTTAAGTTCATATATTCAGTATAGGCTTCTATACCCAACATGTTGTATATGATGTTTCCGTAAAGACTCAGCTCAAAAAGATTTTTGGCCTTATACAGAAGGATATTGCGGCGTTTTAATCCTTTCTTTTCTGCAAAAGATGCGAACTTATCCAACAGTCCTTGAGTTTTCAAGAATTTTTCCATCTCTGCGGCTGTGGTATATTGCTGCAGTTTAGTGCGGTTCTGGTCTGTATATTCGAATGAGTAACGGATAATAAGTCCGCGGGTTGCAGCAGTTCTGAAGTAAGAATTCATACCAATGGTATCTTGTGGAACAAAGATATCCGGCATGATACCTCCTCCTCCGTATACAGGTCTTCCCAGACTGGTATGATAGATTTCCTTTTCATTCTGTTTGATGCTGTCGGCAGAGAAGAACTCACCGTGCTCGTATCGGGTAAGAATATCCAGTTCGTATTCTGCTTCTTTTCCTTTTTCATAAGGTTTCTGTATGCAGCGTCCCGAAGGAGTATAGTAGCGTGCAATAGTCAGGCGGATGGCCGATTTATCGCTGAACTCAATAGGCTGCTGTACCAGTCCCTTTCCAAACGAACGGCGGCCGATGATGGTTCCTCTGTCGTTGTCCTGAATGGCTCCGGCAAAGATTTCACTTGCAGAAGCAGAACCTTCGTCCATCAGTACAATAAGCGGCATATCCTGACTGCTTCCGGTTCCGTTGGAACTGTAGTTTTCACGTGGCGATTTTCTTCCTTCTGTATACACTATCAGTCGGTTGTTTGGAAGGAATTCGTTGACCATCTGTATGGCTGCAGCCATATATCCTCCTGTATTTCCGCGTAAGTCGATAATTAATCCCTTGCAGTTTTCCTGATTCAGTTTGGCCAGTGCAATCAATAATTCCGGATAGGTTGTTTCTCCGAATTTATTTACTTTTACATAACCGAATTTATCGTTTACCATATAGGCGGCATCGATACTTTTTACAGGAATGTCTCCGCGTACTACAGTGAAATGTAACAGTTCTTTTTCTCCCGGACGGTATATTCCCAGTTTTACTTTACTGCCTTTTTCACCTTTCAAGCGTCTCATCGACTCACTGTTGGTTACAATTTTACCTACAAAAGCCGAGTCATCTATTTCTACGATACGGTCGCCTGCCATCAGTCCTATTTTTTCAGATGGACCTCCTTTTATCACACTGTTGATGTGAATAGTATCGTCCTGAATGGTAAACTGCACTCCAATTCCACTGAAGTGGCCTTTCAAGTCGGCATTGACAGCCTCCAGATCTTTTGCCGGAATATAAGATGAGTGTGGGTCCAGTTCAGATAAAATCTGTGGCATGGCTTCTTCTACCAGATTGGCCATGTCTACAGTGTCTACATACTGGTCTTCGATGATACGCAATAATGCATTCAGTTTGTTAGACGAAGTATTGATGATACCTAATTTATTACCGGAAAAATGGTCGGCATAAAAGGTACCGATACCTATACCGGCAATCAGACATACTGCCAATAGCAGGGGTACAAAACGGTTTTTACTATTGTTTGTCATAACTTCAATTTATTCATTTTCATTCAGATTGAGATAAACCAACTCTATGTTTGCGCGTCGGAGTAAATCCAAGCCTTCTTCCAGACGGTATTTTTCTGCATATACTACTCGTTTGATGCCTGCTTGTATAATCAGTTTGGCGCATTCTATGCAAGGCGAAGCCGTTACATAGAGTGTAGCTCCCTCACTGCTGTTTCCAGAACGTGCGATTTTGGTAATAGCATTGGCTTCTGCGTGAAGTACATAAGGCTTTGTCACTCCATTGTCGTCTTCGCATATGTTTTCGAATCCGGCTGGGGTACCGTTATACCCATCAGAGATAATCATCTTGTTTTTGACTATCAATGCTCCGACTTTCCGGCGGGCACAATACGAGTTCTCCGACCAGATGGTGGCCATACGCATGTAGCGTTTGTCAAGTATTTCCTGTTTGTTTTCAGTTGTTCCCATTTTGCTTAATGTGTGTAAATTGAATGCAAGTAGTACGTTCTTGTGGAGCCAGTCTCAGCATTCCGCTGTCTCCCTGATAGAAACGGGCTCTTTCCAAAGTTTCTATAAATTCTTTATTTCGTCCTTCTACTTTGTTGGTAGAAGCTTTAAGACGTGTAATGGAAACAGAACGGTCTTCTCCGTTGGCCTGCCAGTATCCGGTGAAAGTTGCGTTCTGCATATTCCCTTCCAGTGTTCCGTCGTCCTTGAATGTGATATTGAACTGCTGAATAACTTGAAGTTCCTGCACGTTGGTTATAACCGGACGTGCATCTCTGTCGTTGTTAGAGTCCCAGTTTACACCGGTATAATAGTTTACTACATACCATGTTCCCCGGCTGACAAAAATCTCATTGACATCGTCTTCGTTGTTGCAACTGCTTAACAGGATAGGCAATGTCAGCAAAAGATAAATACTATATTTTAGGAATGTCTTTCTCATATATTTATTGTATACCGTTTCGTTTTAATAAAGCCTGTATGGTGGGTTCTTGTCCCCGGAAACGTTTGTATAGTGTCATCGGATGTTCTGTTCCTCCTTTCGACAAAATATTGTCACGGAACGATTGTGCTACTTCTTTATTGAAGATTCCTTTTTCCTTGAATACCGAAAAAGCATCAGCATCCAATACTTCTGCCCATTTGTAGCTGTAATATCCGGCAGAATATCCGCCAGACATGATGTGTCCGAACTGTACACTCATACAAGTTTCTTCGCACTGAGGCAATACCTGAGCACGTTTCCATGCTTCTTTTTCATACTGCCTTACATCTCCGTCGAAGGCTGTGCGGCGTGTATACCAGGCCATATCCAGCAGACCGAAGCTGACTTGACGCAGGCAGGCATATGCCACATTGAAATTGGATGCATCAATGATACGCTGCAGCAGTGCTTCCGGCATAGGCTCCTGTGTCTGATAATGGCAGGCAAAGGTGTTCAGGAAATCTTTCTCGATAGCAAAGTTCTCCATAATCTGCGAAGGCAACTCTACGAAATCCCAATACACATTGGTTCCACTCATACTCTGGAAACGGGTATTGGCAAACATACCGTGCAGGGCATGTCCGAATTCATGCAAGAAAGTATTCACTTCCGAGAATGTCAGCAGTGCCGGCTTGTCGGGTGTCGGTTTGGTAAAGTTCATGGTTACCGCTACATGAGGGCGACTGTTGGTCCCGTCTTCCTCTATCCACTGCTCTTTATAGTTGGTCATCCATGCTCCGGAGCGTTTGCCTGCACGCGGGTGGAAGTCGGTATAAAGAACTGCCAGAAAACTGCCGTCTTTATCGAATACTTCGTATGCCTGTACATCCGGATGATAGACCGGTATATCCTTGTTTTCTTTGAAAGAGATACCATATAGGCGGGTAGCCAGTCCGAATACCCCTGCTTTTACACGGCTCAGTTCGAAGTAAGGACGAAGCTCTTCTTCGTCTAAGTTGTATTTTTTATTTTTCAGCTTTTCGGCATAGTAAGAAAAATCCCATGGCATGAGAGTGAAATCGTTTCCTTCCATATCCCGGGCTAATTCTTCGATTTCTTTTACTTCTTTCTTCGCCTGTGGTGTATAGGCCTCAAGTAATTGGTCCAGCAGGCGATACACATGTTCACTGTCTTGTGCCATTCGTTTGCGCAATACATAGTCGGCATAATCTGTATATCCCAACAGCTGTGCCAGTTCCATGCGGAGGTTGACCAATTGTTTTACAATCTCCAGATTGTTCTGATCGTTGTGATGAGTACACTGCGTATTGTATGCCATATACAGCTCTTTACGCAAATCTCTGCACTCGCTGTACTTCATAAACGGCACATAGCTGGGAGCCTGTAGCGTAATCACCCATCCTTCCTTACCCTTTTCCTGGGCGGTAAGTGCTGCCGATTCAATCAGACTCTCTGGCAGTCCTTTCAGCTGCTCTTGAGTCGTCAGATGAAGTTCGTAGTTGTTGGTCTCTTTTAAATGATTTTGTGAGAACCGTAGAGTCAGTGTACTGAGCTCTGTGCTGATTTTACGGTATTTAATCTTTTCTTCATCATTCAGGTTGGCGCCGTTCCGGATGAAACCGTCGTATGTTTTCTCCAGCAGACGGGCTTCTTCTGCAGTCAGAGAAAGTGTATCTTTCTGCTCGTAGACCTGTTTGATGCGTGAGAATAAATTTTCGTTCAGACTGATATTGTTGCTATGCTCCGACAGTTCCGGCATGATTCTTTCGCCGATGGCATCCAGTTCGTCGCATGTTTCCGCACTCATCCGATTAAACAATACGGTCGTCACACGGTCGAGCAGTTGTCCGCTGTTGGCCAATGCCAATATCGTGTTTTCGAATGTCGGTTTTTCCGGATTCTCAACAATCTCTTTAATCTGTCTGTCTTCCTCCTCAATTCCCTGTTTGATAGCAGGTTCATAGTCTTCCAGTCTGATTTCATTGAAAGGAATCGTTTGATGAGGAGTTGTATAATGATGTAGAAAAGGATTCTGCATATTGTATTAAGTATATTGTTCAATTAATTTTTCCAATGCCGGAATGTGTATTTCCTTACGTTTCAGTTGTATAAGTCCTTCTTCCTGAAATTTGTTCAGTACTTTTGATACGTTGATTCGTGTGTCATCAATCAACGTAGCAAGGTCTTCCATTTTGATTTGCAATGTCTTTTCTCCTGCAGGCTTGGTACAGCGTAATTGCAGGAAGTTGGTTATTTTTTCAGCCGTATTTCCAATGTGAGTATCCCACAGTTTACGATATACGTTTTGAGCCCGGTTGCTTATTACATTGAGGTAGTTCAACTGGAAGATTTCATATTTGTTCAGTTCTGACAAAACATACGATTTGTTGAACGAGACGGTACTGATATCTGTCTGGGCATGATAAGAAGCTGTATATTGAGGAAACATACCGAACAGGGAATAAGGCTCTATAACCTGCGGACTGTCGAAGGTTTCATATAAAACATACCCGTGTTCGTTGTCTATGGACTTTGCATAAACGGTTCCCTGAAGTATAAAAATGAGCTGCTTGCAGGCTTTTCCCTGTTGAGCTATGCAACTTCCGGCCGGATATTTGTTAAACTCGAATCTGACTTTTTCCAATATAGAGGTAAAGTCTTCTTGACATAACCCTTGGAACAGAGGGAGCTGCAAGAGTTTGTCATACATGGTTATTTCCATAAAACGTTAACTTTATTAAGTTATCTTTTAACACACAAAATTAGACATTCTTTTTATTATAGGTGACGTTTTTTATTTTTTTATTGTTTCTTACCGTCTGATAATATTGTTTCTTTGTTTTGGAAGATTAAAATTTTGAATAACTTTGTGTGATTCATTTTTAAGGATAAAAAATTATGGCTGGATTTGATTTTCAGGAATTGATAAGTGCATTTATTGTGCTGTTTGCCGTACTGGATATTATAGGTGCAATTCCTATTATTTTGGACTTAAAGCAAAAGGGGCGTTCGGTCAATGCGTTGAAGGCTACATTAATAGCCTTGGCTTTATTGCTTGGATTCTTTTTTGCAGGTGATATGATGCTGAAACTGTTTCAGGTAGATATTGCTTCGTTTGCCATAGCCGGTTCTGTAGTGTTGTTTCTGATGGCACTTGAAATGATTCTGGATATTGAGATTTTCAAGAATACGGGACCTATCCAGGAAGCCACATTGGTGCCTCTGGTCTTCCCGTTGCTGGCGGGTGCCGGTTCGTTTACTACTTTGTTGTCGTTGCGCGCAGAGTATGCATCCATTAATATCATTTTAGCCTTGCTTCTGAATATGGGTTGGGTATATATAGTATTGAAAATGACAGACCGTATTGAGCGTATTCTGGGAAAAGGAGGAATTTATGTGGTACGTAAGTTTTTCGGTATCATCCTGTTGGCAATTGCAGCCCGCTTGTTTACGGCAAATGCCACTTCGCTGATAGAACAGTTTCAGATGATAAAATAAAGGATTGGTCTTTCGTCTGATCCGGAAAGAATAAATATAGGCTATGGTTGTATATGATTCCGATACGGGAAATAGCCTTCATTCAACGCCGTCGGCTTTATAGCCGGCACCGTCGTCTTCACAATCAGCGGTGTCGGTTATAAAGCCGACGGCGTTGATTGTCTGTGGATATTTATGACATAATCCATGCTTCTTGATGGATGAAATTTGTCGGTCATGAATTATTTTATGTATACGGATGCGTAGTAGGGGAGTTATAGTTGTTAAATAGATAGTGCTGCCAATACAGGCGGTATATGTAAATGGAAATTTTTAATAGATATTATGAAAAAACGAGACATCTTTAGAGGGGTATTGTGTGCTGCGGGATGCCTGCTTACATTAAGTTGTGTTTCCGAAAAGGAAAAACCATCTTATATAGAAATTCCCAAGGCTTTGTCTATGAATGTAAAAGGGGGAAATCCGTTTGTGTTGACCGAAGAAACTGAAATTGTAATACCGTCTGAACTAAAAGACTGGCAGGCAGGAATTTCTGTATTCAACAGCAGTCTGAGGAAACTGACAGGAGATACTTTGGCTGTGGTCGGCAGTTCTTCATCGGCTTCTGCAGTTCTTTTAAAGCATAATCCTGAATTGCCTTCCGAGGGATTCCGGTTGCATGTAAATGCCGATGAGGTGCGTATTGAAGCTGCCGATGCTGCAGGTGCTTTTTATGCACTTCAAGTGTTAAATCAATCTTTGCTACTGCAAAAGCAAGCACCTTTTACACTGCCTGCGGTTGATATACAGGATGGTCCGGAAATGAAGTACAGAGGAGCAATGCTGGATGTAAGCCGTCATTTCTTTACCGTAGAGCAAGTGAAACGTTTCATTGATTTGCTGGCTGTTCATCGCTTGAATTATTTCCATTGGCATCTTACCGACGATCAGGGATGGCGTATGGAAGTAAAGAAGTATCCCAAGCTGACAGAAGTGAGTAAAGAATTCTATACACAGGAAGAGATAAAGGATGTGATTTCGTATGCCAAGCAGCGTTTTATTACAGTCGTTCCCGAGATCGATTTGCCGGGACATACTACAGCTGCACTGGTTGCATACCCTCAGTTAGGTTGTACTGGAGGTCCTTATACAATGACAACAGATAAAGGGGGAGTGCACAAGGATGTACTATGTATGGGAAAAGATTTTTCTTATCAGTTTGCCAAGGATGTACTGGCTGAGGTGGCAACTTTGTTTCCTTCTCCCTATATACATATCGGAGGAGATGAAGTTCCTAGAGACCGCTGGAAACAATGCCCGGATTGCCAGGCTGCCATAAAAAAATATCATTTAAAAGCGACCAAAGAACAATCGGCCGAAGATTTGCTGCAAGGGGAATTTAATGTGCAGATGGCTGCTTATCTTAAAACTTTAGGAAAACAGATGGTAGGTTGGGACGAAGTTCTGTCGGACAATATAGATCCTTCTACTATTATTATGTCGTGGAGAGGATTAAATCAGGGATTTAAAGCTTTGAAAAAAGGTCATCCGGTAATATTCTCGTCGACTGGTCATTTTTATTTCAACAATTGCCAGGCGGAAGATGCGGCTAACGAGCCTCTGTCTACCGGAGGATTATTGCCGATGCAGACCGTTTATGAAGCTCCACTTGTTTTGCCGGAAAGTGTTGCCGGTCGGGATACGCTGGTCTTGGGTGCCGAAGCTTGCCTATGGACTTCGCATGTGGACAATGATCAGCTGCTGGATTATATGATGTTGCCGCGTTTGGCAGCCTTTTCTGAGGTCACTTGGACCGGAAGTCGAAGGGGAGGATATGCAGACTTTTTGAATCGTCTTCCACATATGCTTGAGATTTATGAAAAGATGGGATTTGGATATGCTCCTCATTTCTTTGGAATAAAGGCCTCTTATGCTCCCGATGCAGAAAAGAATCAGCTTTTTGTCACGCTGAACAGTGTGGAAGGAAGTACTATTTATTATACGCTCGATGGTACTGTGCCCGATAAAAATTCACAAGTGTATCAGTCGCCTATTGGTATAGAAGAAAGTTGTACGTTGAAGGCTGTAGCCTATACTCCTTCTGGATTGTGCAGTGATTTGCTTCAGAAAGAGGTGAAGGTAAACAAGGCGACTTTTAAGAAAATTACTTTGCAGACAACTCCTGAAACACGTTATGCCGGAGAAAACGGAAAGGTATTGGTGGATGGAGTACGGAGTCAGCCGTTTCATACTACCGGAATGTGGGTAGGTTATCTGGGCAAACCGATGGAAGCGGTGATCGATATGGAAGAGAAACAAAATGTGACACAAGTCGTTTTATCTTCGCTCACAGATATGGGGTCGTATATCATGGGTATCAGCAAGGTCGAGATTTATGCATCGGATAATGGGGAAGACTTTACCTTGCTGACAGAAAATACTTATAAAGCTCCGGAGGCTAAGATGCAGGGAAAGAAAATAGAAAATCTGACTTTGAATTTCTCTGAAACGCAAGCACGTTTTATCAAAGTTGTTGCTCGTGGTTTTGAGGCTTTGCCCGAAGGACATTCGGGAGCCGGACAACCGCCTTTCCTTTTTGTAGACGAAATAGAAATCAATTAATATATATACTTATGAAAATGAAATCTTTGCTGTCTGTGTCTTTGGCATTGACAGCCTTAACTTCCTGCCAGGAACAGAAATCGGATAAACCTAATATTTTGTTTATTCTGGTAGATGATATGCAGAGCGATGCCATTGCTGCATTGGGAAACAAGGATGTGTATACTCCTAATATTGATAAGTTGGTTCATGAGGGGGTAAATTTTACGCGTACTTATACGAATGGAGCTTTATGTGGAGCATTGTCTATGCCTAGTCGGGCTATGCTGATGACGGGGCGTGGAGTATTCGAGGTACAAAGTGACGGTATGAAAATACCGGAAAATCAGATTACTTTGCCCGAACAGTTGCAAAAGAATGGATACCGTACATTTGCTACGGGAAAATGGCATGCGGACAAGGCTTCTTTCGGACGGTCGTTTTCCGAAGGTGAGAATATATTCTTTGGTGGAATGCACCCTTATGAAATGAATGGGCATTGTGAGCCTCGTTTGCACCATTATGATCCGGAAGGAAAGTTCGATGAAGAGCCGTTTGTGGGAAAGGAGTTTTCTTCCAAAATGTTTGCAGATGCTGCAGTAGACTTCCTGAACAGCACTTCTGATAACAAGCAACCTTTTATGGCTTATGTGGCATTTACTTCTCCGCACGATCCTCGTATCTCTTTGCCTGATTATGGAAAGAAGTATTTGGATGGTGACGTATCTGTTCCGGATAATTTCTTGCCTGAGCATCCGTTTGATAATGGGGAATTACAGATTCGTGATGAAATGGTGTTACCTGCTCCTCGTACTCCCGAACAGTTGAAACACGAGTTGGCTTTGTATTACGGCATGGTGAGCGAGGTGGATGTACAGATTGGCAGGGTACTGGAGGCTTTGGATGAAAGTGGAAACCGTGAAAATACAATTATTGTATTTGCTTCGGACAATGGATTGGCTATGGGGCAGAACGGGTTGATAGGTAAACAGAGTCTGTACGATCATAGTGTAGGAGTACCCATGCTGATTATCGATCCGCGTAAGCCACAGCAAGGAAGAAAAACAGATGCTTTATGTTATTTGTATGATTTATATCCTACTTTATGCGAACTGGTAGGGGTAGAAATTCCTTCATCTGTGACAGGGCGTTCTTTGAAACCTGTTTTGGATGATAGTACTGCACAGCATAGAGAGGATCTGTTCTTTATTTATTCAAATCAGCAGCGTGCGCTTCTTAAGGAGAATTACAAATACATTATCTATAATGTAGAAGGTAAGATTACAGAGCAACTTTTTGATTTGAAGAATGATCCGGGAGAATTGGTCAATCTGGCAGAGACGGAAAAAGAAAAAGCTCAGGCTTATAAAGCATTGCTTAATCAGAGAATGCAGGAGAACCATGATTTCTGTAATCTGGATAATCCATTATGGTGGAAAGATGCTCATAAGCTGACATGGGAAGAATGTCAGACTCTTTATTTGTTTGATAAATAACAATAAGGAAGTACCGACAGACTGATATGGATATAAACTAAATAAGTTAGGGAAGCATTTTGATCACCCTAACTTATTTAGTTTTTTATTATTTCTGTATTGCGGCTAATGCTGCATCGTAATTAGGCTCTTGTGTGATTTCTGGAACCAGTTCGGTGTAGATTACCTTACCTTCCGGATTGATGATGACTACTGCACGAGCCAATAATCCGCAAAGCGGACCATCTGTCATTAAAACACCATATTCTTTGCCAAAGTCCGATGTATAACGGAAGTCGGACAGTGAAATTACATTTTCTATGCCTTCAGCCGTGCAAAAACGACTTTGTGCAAAAGGCAGGTCTTTCGAAATAGCTAATACTACTGTATTGGGCATTTGCGTAGCCAGTTCATTGAACTTGCGTACAGATGCAGCACATACTCCGGTATCCATACTTGGGAATATGTTAAGTACTATGTTCTTGCCTTTAACGTCGTGTAATGATAAACTGCTTAAATCCCCTTTTACTAATGAGAAATCTGGAGCAGTGGCTCCTACTTCAATAAATTTTCCTGCTAAATTTACGTGAGTTCCTTTGAATGTTGTTTCCATATTGGTATTATTTTCTATTTGTGATATTGTTTCTTTATAGTTATTGGGTTGTGCTTTTAAATAAAATGTAGCGCATAAAATGGCAACTATGCCTGTAATAAATCTTTTTTTCATACTTGTTGCTATTTAGAATATGTATAGATAACAACGGCAAATTCGAAAATGTTCATTTAAAAAGGTCAGATAAAGTGCTTTTTTTTCATTTTATATTTATTGGCCGAATTTTTTTATTTTACTTTGTAGCCACAGATTATTAATAGGTTAAGAAAATAAAAATGGAACGAGGTTTAAAAGACTATGCATTTCTTGTTCTGAAAGGAATGGGGATGGGAGCTGCCGATGTAGTTCCCGGAGTTTCGGGAGGAACTATTGCCTTTATTGTAGGTATTTATGATGAATTGATCAATTCGATTAAAAGTATCAATGGAAAGAGTCTGAAATTGTTTTTTACAGGAAAGTTTGCTGCTTTCTGGAAGATGATAAACGGCAGTTTCCTTTTCTCTATACTGCTGGGTATCGGCATCAGCGTCTTTTCGTTGGCAAAAATTATAACCTGGCTGCTTGTTGAACATCCTATTTTGGTGTGGTCATTCTTCTTTGGTCTGGTGCTGGCTTCTACATGGTTTGTAGCAAAAGATATTAAAGGATGGAACTGGAAGACTATCTTTGGTTTTGTTGTGGGAGTAGTAGTAGCTTTCTATATTACAGTAGCAACTCCGGCAGAAACTCCGTCGTATTTATGGTTTATCTTTTTGTGTGGTGCTATTGCTATCTGTGCCATGATTTTACCAGGGATATCGGGAAGCTTTATCTTGGTGCTGCTAGGTAAATATTTCTTTATAATGGACGCCGTGAAGACATTGGATCTTGTGATTATTGCAGTATTTGGTGCTGGTGCTGTGGTAGGTATTACCTCTTTCTCACGTGTTTTGTCGTATGCATTGAAACATGTCCGTAATATCACTTTAGCCGTATTGTCTGGTTTTATGTTGGGTTCACTCAATAAAGTATGGCCTTGGAAAGAACAAATTACTACAGTAGTAGATGGTCATGATTTGATGATTGAAAATAATATACTTCCTAATCAGTATATTGTAGAAGCAGTTGTATTAATGTTGGTGGGTTTCTTTATGGTGTATTTCCTTGAGAAATTATCAATGAAAGTGTCTAAATAAGACGGATTTTAATATTCATAAAAAAAGAATCTGCTTTCGGCGTATACGAAAGCAGATTCTTTTTTATAGTGACTCTTAGCTCCGATTAACGGATAATTGTCATTTCATCAATCAGGTGTTTGGCTCCTGCAAATTTGTCGATGATAAACAATGTGTAGCGAATATCTACACATGCAGCACGCTGTAACTGCGGGTTGTAGGCGATATCTCCTGTCAAACCTTCGTAATTGCGGTCGAAACCTGTACCGATAAGTTCTCCTTTTGAGTTGAATACCGGTGAGCCGGAATTACCGCCAGTGTTGTCGGTACCGGTTGCAAAGCAGATAGGCATTCTTCCATCTGGCATGGCATATTCTCCAAAGTCTTTCTTTTCGTATAGTTCTTTCAGCTTGGCCGGTACTACGAATTCCGGATTGTTCGGATCTTCTTTTTCCATTACTCCTTTCAAGGTAGTATAGTAAAGGTATTCTTTACCATCAGCTGGTTCATAAGAACCAATTTTACCATAAGTCAGACGTAGCGTAGAGTTGGCATCAGGATATACCGGAGTTCCTTCGTGTTTTTTCAATTTCAACATACCGGCTACCCATGTTTTATGAGCCCGGTTGTAAGCGTTGGTTTCTGCCTTCATTTCTTCAGAAGTTGCTTTATAGCCTTCCGATACCGAACGGGCATATTGAATCATCAAATCGTTTTTCAGAGTTTCGATGTCTGGGTTTGCAAGATACTTTTCCCATGCTTCTGCACTTCTGAAAATAGACTGGTCGAAGCAGGCATCTACAAATGCATCTGTATTTCCTCCAAACTGTTTGTTGATTGTCTGGAAGATGCTGATATGCTGTTCTGCCGGAACCAGACGAGCGTAGAGAGCTATCAGTTGCTTGGATACTTTGCGGTCTACTGCTGCGCTATAATCTTTATTGAAGAATTTCTTTCCAGCTTCCTGCAACCCTTCCACAGCTTTACGTATATCTTTCTTATTACCTTTTTCCAGAGCATCTTGCAATGCTTGCGTATCAGGAATCTTTGAGAATTCTGTACCTAGCATCAGAGCTTCATAGATAGCCTGTTGATGGTATACGGCGTTATGTCGTTTGGCAACAATGTCTTTGATGCTTTGATAAGCCTGTTCGTAGCTGTTGTCTCCTGTTTCCCGTCCGAAAGCCAATAATTTTTCTTGCTGTTCCTTCTTTTTATCGAGCACTTTCAGCTTAATCAAGCCTTCGTTCATACCGATTGCATTCTTCCAGTAGTTTGCCGATGAAGCATATTTGGCTGCATACTGAATACGTGTTTTTGCATCTTTCTGCATTTCTTCACCCAAAGCACGCAGGCGTACACCACGTACGGTATCGCGCATAAAGTTGGTAGTCTGCATGCGCTCTTCCACTTCGTCGCTAATCATGTATCTCCAGTTGCGTCCGGGGAATCCCATTACAAAAGTAAAGTCACCTTCTTTCACCCCTTTCAGATTAATGGCAATGTGTTTCTTTACCTTTAAAGGTACGTTTTTCGCATTGTAAGTAGCCGGTTTACCGTCTTTTGATGCATAGATACGGAAGATAGAGAAGTCGCCGCAATGACGTGGCCACATCCAGTTGTCTGTATCAGCTCCAAACTTTCCGATAGAAGAAGGAGGTGCACCTACCATACGGATGTCTTTGTATACTGTTTTTACAAACAGATAATATTTGTTTGCTCCGTAGAAAGGTTTCAGCTCCAACACTGTAAAATCGTCTGTTTTGATTTTTTCCTTCTTCGCAAAACGCTTGGCTACGGTTTCCAGATAAGAGGGTGAAAGATAGTTCAATCCTTCAGGATCCTTGTCTTTCTTCAGGCAATCCTGTACGTATTCGGTTACATCCAAGATACGGTCGATGAAGGTAACGGTCAGTCCTTCGCAAGGAAGTTCCTGCTCGCGAGTCATTGCCCAAAAACCGTCAGTCAGATAATCGTGCTCTACCGAACTGTGCTGCTGGATGTATCCATATCCGCAATGATGATTGGTCAGTACCAGACCTTCGGCAGAAATGATTTCTCCGGTACATCCTCCTCCGAAGTGTACCACAGCATCTTTCAGGCTGATACCATCCGGACTGTACACTTGGTCAATGCTTAAATCCAACCCCAAATCCTGCATCACAGCCGCATTCTGCTGTTTCAGGTCCGTAAGCATCCACATACCTTCGTCTGCATGTGCATGAAATCCTGCGAATGCGCTGATTAATGATAAAATAAGTGCCTTTCTCATATAATGTTGTTATTAAATAAAAAGCGCAAAGATGCGTACTTTAGAGTAGTGCAACCTTGCGCTTTTGAATATAATTGATATTATTCTACAATTGTCATTTCATCGATAAGGTTCTTGCAACCTCCCAGCTTTTCTACAATAAACAATACATAACGGATGTCTACTGCAATACAACGCTGCAAGTTATTATCGAAGTTGATGTCGCCACTCAATGATTCCCAGTTTCCGTCGAATGCGCATCCGATGAGTTCACCGTTACCATTCATTACCGGAGAGCCTGAGTTACCGCCTGTGATATCGTTAGTAGTCAAGAAACAAGCAGGCATTTCTCCGTTAGGCAATGCATAACGTCCGAAGTTCTTGGTTGCATACAACTCTTTCAACTTGGCAGGAACAACGAATTCCGGATTGTTCGGATCTTCTTTTTCCATTACACCTTTCAATGTAGTGTAATATTTGTAGTGGATACCGTCTTTCGGATCGTATGATTTTACATTACCATAAGTCAGACGGATGGTGAAGTTTGCATCCGGAGCTTTTGGAGTAGGAGCATACATTTCGCACAAACCGCGTACATAAGTCTTATGCAACAGATTGATGTTTTCACTGGCAGCCGAAATCTTGTCCATCAGTGATTGATACATCTTGCTCTTACTTGTAGAATAAGCCACAGCAAGGTCTTTATCAATTGCTTCTACTGTAGGATTTTCAAGGAATGCATTCAAATTCTTTTCATTGGCAAAGATACTGTTGTTATACAATGCATCAATATAAGCATTATAGTCGCCATTGAACTGAGTCTTGATTGTTTCGTAGAATGCAGGCAAGGCTTCTGCTGACACTTTTTCTGCATACAGCGGAATCAGTACTTTTGCAACTTTACGGTCTACTTCATGATCGTAGTCTTTATTGTGTACTTCTGCGAATTCCTCTTTCAGAGCAGCAACTGCTTTCTCTATCTCTTTTTTCTTGTTTTTCTCCAATGCAGTCTTCAGATTAGCGAAGGTACGGTAAGTTGCTCCAAATTCAATACCGCTCATGAATGTTTCAGAGAAATAAGTAGCTTCTTTGCGCAAAGGAGCAATATTAGCTACATATTCGTCAATCTGTCCAACTACTTTTGCATATTCTTCGTTGTTCTGAGCCTTGGCAAATTCAGCAAACTTAGCTTCCTGTGCTGCTTTTGTTTCCAAAACTTTATTTTCAACGATAGCCTTGTTCATACCGATAGAGTTCTTCCAATAGTTGCTTGAACCGGCAAACTTGCTGGCATACTGGATACGTACTTTATCGCTGGCAGCCATTTCTGCGCGTAATACATTCTGGCGAGCTTCGCGTACAGTGATACGTGGTACGTTAGTACTTTCCATACGAAGTTTTACTTCGCTCTCTGTCAGATAGCGGCTGGTGCTTCCGGGGAATCCCATAATCATGGCATAATCGCCTTCCTGCAGCCCTTTCAATGAAATAGTCAGGTGCTTTTTCACTTTCAAAGGAACGTTGTCTTTGCTATATTCAGCCGGATTTCCGTTTTTGTCTGCATATACACGGAACATGGAGAAGTCGCAAGTATGGCGTGGCCACATCCAGTTGTCTGTTTCTCCACCAAACTTACCGATAGATGAAGGAGGAGCAGCTACCATACGTATATCGCTATAAGTTTTGATGTAGAACAGATAAAACTTATTTCCTTCGTAGAAAGGAAGTGCCAGGGTAGAGATACCCGGTGCTTTCTTCAAGTCGCTTTTTTTCAGTTCGTCAGCGGCTAATTCGTTAAGGTATTTCTTTCCAAAAGATTCGGCTTCTGTGACTTTACCCTTTTTGATATCATTGTTTACTTTGTCAGTAATGTCAACAATACGTTCTACAAATTTGAAAGTCAACCCCGGAGTTGGAAGTTCTTCAGAACGGTTCTTAGCCCAAAAACCATCTGTCAGGTAATCATGTTCTACCGAACTATGTTGTTGAATGGCATCGTATCCACAATGATGATTGGTCAGAATCAATCCGTCGGGTGAAATGATTTCTCCGGTACATCCTCTGCCGAAAATACCAACAGCATCCTTCAGTGTAATCTGACTGGGATTGTAAATATTGGCCACATCCATCTTTAATCCTTGTGCCTTCATTCTGTCTGCCAGGTTTTGTTCCTGCATCAGCTGGAGAAGCCACATCCCCTCGTCTGCTTTAGCCGGTGAAAAGGCTGCGCAGATAAGTGCGAGTGCTAATACTTTAAGTTTTTTCATTTGTTATGTGTATAATTTTGGGTTAAAATTTTCTTTTCTTAATTCGCAAAGATAGTAAAAAAAAGTATTTATCTCGATGCAGGTATGCTAAAAGGGTAATATTCCTCTATTTATGTTTAATTTTTAATAATTTATTTTTTAGCCTAACTGAAAGATTTTACCTTTGCCGTACAAATTTAAATGGCATGATTTAATGGGTAAACTATATCTTTTTCTGTTTTGTGCTGTATTTTTTGCTTCTTGCAGTAAAAAATATAAAATCGAGGGGAATACTTCTCTTTCTCGGTTAGACGGGAAAATGCTTTATATTAAGGTGCCTTCCAATGGGGAATGGGTAAAAATTGATTCGGCAGAAGTCGTACACGGTCTGTTCGAAATGGAGGGGAATGTGGATTCGGTAGTTCTTGCTTCATTGTATATGGATGATGACTGTATTATGCCGTTGGTTATTGAAAAAGGAAATATTAATGTCAAGATAGATAATGCCGGAGTGACGGTGAAAGGTTCTCCCTTGAATAATCGTTTCAATGATTTTATTATCCAGAAGAATGCCTTGGACGATCGTGCTTATGAAGTAGAGCATATGGAAAGCCAGATGATTATGAATGGAGATGATCCGGCTTTGATTCATAGTGAAATAGAAAAACGCCGCGCCGAACTGTCGGAAGAAATGAATAAGTTGGCTAAAGAATTTATTCAGGAAAATTATGAAAATGTGTTGGGTGCCGGTGTGTTTGTAATGATTGGCAATGGATTGCCTTATCCTATTCTGACGCCTGTGATGGAGGAAATTGTAAACGAAGCTCCAGAGTCTTTTAAGAATAATGAACTGATTAAAGAATATCTGTCTGTAGCGCGCAGCAATATGGATAAAATGCGTTCTGCACGATATTAATAGCTTGTCTTTTTCTGATTGTAATATAATGGGGAATTTATGATTGGGGATGAGTGTGCCGGAAAGTTTTAGATATCTGTTTAGGCTTTCTTTTATTTAGCATTGGAATTACGGTCTTGATTTTGTAGAATGTGCATTGTTATTTAATTAAAATAATATGCCGGGAAGTCAATTCTTTTAAATAGCTTTGTAGACTGTTTAAAATCCTATAATTATGAAAAACAAAATTTTGCTGTGTGTACTCTTGTTCTTTTCGGCTTTATCTGCAAAGTCAAAGAATCTAGAGTTGTATTCTCCCGACAAAGAGATTAAACTTGTCTTCACTTTGTCTGATAAAATTAAGTATGACTTATTTAGTAAAGACCAGTTGCTGTTGAAGGATAATTCAATGCAGTTGATGCTGGAAAGTAAGGTACTGGGAGAGAATCCCCGTTTGCGTAAAATGAAACGGAGAACTGTAGACGAAGAGATAAAACCAGTGGTTCCGTTTAAGTATGCAGTCGTACAAAACCATTATAATGAATTGGAGCTGAATTTCAAGGATTTCTCCGTTATAGTCCGTGCTTTTAATGATGGCTTTGCTTATCGGTTTGTTACTTCAGAAAAAGATTCAGTCAATGTAGTAGGAGAAAAGTTTGAAGTCAATTTCCCGGACGATTACCTTCTTCACATGCAACAGCCGGATAGTTTTAAAACGGCATATGAAGAACCTTATACACATTTATCCAGTAAAAAATGGACTTCGGATTCCAGGATGGCTACCTTGCCTTTCCTCATCGATACGCGTAAATCCTGCAAGATTTTAATCAGTGAAGCCGATTTGGCGGATTATCCCTGTATGTTTCTGAAAGGTACGGATAACAATGGAATACATGGAGTGTTTCCAGCTGTGCCGCTTGCTTATGGAGAAAACGGTGACCGCGATTTGACTATCTTGAAAACAGCAGATTACATTGCGCGCACTAAAGGAAGCCGGAATTTCCCATGGCGTTATTTTGTAGTTGCCCAGACGGATGCTCAGCTGGTAGAAAATACAATGACCTGCCGTTTGTCCGGATCTTCGGAGATAAAAGAAACCAGTTGGATACAACCCGGACAAGTGGCATGGGAATGGTGGAGTGGAGCTTTGCCCTATGGACCGGATGTGAATTTTGTGGCAGGATGCAATCTGGATACCTATAAGTATTATATTGATTTTGCAGCTAAACATCATATTCCATACATTCTGATGGATGAGGGATGGGCTAAGACCACATTCGATCCGTATACTCCGAATCCGGATGTCAATCTTCATGAGTTGATTCGTTATGGAAAAGAGAAAAATGTAGGCATTATTCTTTGGTTGACCTGGTTGGCAACTGAAAATAACTTCGATTTATTCAAAACATTCAGCGGCTGGGGTGTAAAAGGTGTAAAAATTGACTTTATGAACCGGAGCGATCAGTGGATGGTCAATTTTTATGAACGGGTGGCACGCGAAGCAGCCAAGCATCATTTGCTGGTTGATTTCCACGGAGCATTCAAGCCGGCAGGTCTGGAATACAGATATCCAAATGTTTTGTCGTATGAAGGTGTGAGAGGTATGGAACAGATGGAAGGATGTGTTCCTGATAACACACTTTATCTCCCGTTTATGCGTAACGCGGTAGGTCCGATGGATTATACTCCGGGAGCAATGATTAGTATGCAGCCGGAACTGTATGCAGCGATGCGTCCTAATGCGGCAAGTATAGGTACCCGTGCTTATCAGTTGGCTCTTTATGTATTGTGTGAAAGTGGACTGCAGATGTTGTCTGATTCACCTACCCAGTATGCACGTAATACAGATTGTACCCGTTTTATCACTCAGGTTCCTGTGGTGTGGGATGAAACCCGTGTACTTGAGGCTAAAGTAGGAGAATATGTGGTGGTAGCCAAACGGAAAGGTGATCGGTGGTTTATCGGAGGTATTACAAATAACAGCGAGAAAGTAAGAGAGTTTAAAGTAAATCTTGATTTTCTGAATGCTGGCAAGGCTTACCGGATGACAGCTTTCGAGGATGGTATTAACGCAGACCGTCAGGCAATGGATTATCGCTGTGTATCGGCTGATGTAACAAAAGGAGAAGAATTGACGCTTCGTCTGGTAAGAAACGGAGGTTTTGCTGCTGTTATTGAATAAAACAGAACTTATTAAAAACAGATTAGTTAGTAGAAATGGATAAATGCTGACAAAAAGAATGTTTTTAGCGTTTTCTGCTAACTCACATTTGCGATAAAAAGTCTGTTTATGATTGGAAAAGGAGTGGTATTTACTCTTTTAAATATGCTGTATAGCATTCTTTTTGAACTTTTAGAAACAAAAAATATGACTTGTAATGTTGGCTGATGATACTTGTATCATCGGCCAACGCTATTAATACCGTGCACTCACGCTACTTGTCACATAAGTGCATGGTATTAATTGTATGTATATACAGGTACAGATGGCTTATTTTATACGAATTTTATACACTTTTTTACATATTGGTTTGTAAACCCGACTTCTTTTTGTTTGATTTTTCTTCTGATAAAATGCCTGGTTATAATGTAGTATTTCTATCTGATAATAGGTTAATTAGACTATAAGTAAGAAAAATGTTTTGATTTTTTAATGAATTGATGTCTTATTGTATTTGGAAAATGGTCAAAAACGGGCAAATTTGTAATCTTCCTGATGTTTGGTCCGAAAAACACTCATTTTTTAAGCCCTGAATTGACATTTTGTAAGATGTCAGTTCAGGGCTTTAAGTGATGACCTTCTGCTTCTCTTGAAGAAGAAGTAGTTTTATTAATTATCAAAAAGAAATCTTGGCATCCTCGATGACAGATACCAAAGGGAAAGCACCAATAGAATCTTTCATACCCAACTCTTCCGGAGTAGGGGGAAGAAAGTTAGCTTTTTCTCCTTGTATGTCAGCTCCCTCGTTTGTAAGAGTAACAGTAGCATATAAAGGTCGGTCGTAAGTGATGGAATAACCCAAAAGCGGATATTGTTTGTTCACTTCTTCCGGATACCGTAACTCTGTTTTTGAGGGTTGATCTATCCATACATAAGAGGCACTGTTAATCTGGATATAAGTGATGCCGTTGATAACCTTGCTGTAATTGCTATGATTATGTCCGCTAAAGGCAAGAACAATCTTTTTGAATCCGGCACGTTCGTTTTCGTTTTCCAGTATCTGTCGTACATCTTTTCCGTTTTTTACAAACGTATCAATACTTTGATGGCTGAAAAGTATACACCGTTTATTGGTAGATGCAAGGTCTTTTTTCAGCCACTCCATCTGCTCCGGATCAATGAAAGCCCGATATTCAGGATTCACATAGTAGTTGGCTTTTGCATAATGGCGGTAATCCTTTCCGTCGTATAGATTGTTTCCATCAAGAACAATGAAGTGAAAGTCTCCTTTGTCGAACGAGTAATATCGTCCGGGCATATTCATCCCTTTTACATATTCTTCCGGAGTATACTGATCCATGTCGTGATTCCCTATAACGTGGTATTTGTCTTTCGGAAAACTATTCCATAGTTCATGGTATACCTGACTGGCACTATCCAAACGGCAAAAATCACCCAATTCAATGATAAAATCTGCTTTTTCTTTATGAGCCGCTTCGATAAAAGAAGCCAATCTTTCTTTTCCATCGGGAATGTTGGGGGCATGAAAATCAGAAGCAATGATAAACTTGACTGGCTTTTCCTGCTTTTGGCATGAGCTGATATTCAGTAGTATTAATGCTCCTAAAAACAGCTGCAGGGTAGTTTGTATTGTCTTATTCATGTGTGTATTTATTTGTTTAATAACTGGTTGATGGCATCGGAACTGTTGTTCTCTTTTTTCTTTTGTACATGAGTATCGAACAGAGCATCCAGCATATAAGTCGGAACTTCATTTTGAGGTTGGAATCTGTCTGAGCCCACATAGTTTTTGATAGAATACATCAGCTGTTTCATAGCCGGACGTTTGTCTATGTCCTTGTGGATGTCTGCACAGAGTACAAACAGTTTTCCCTTACCGCTTTTTACCTCGAACGCTATACCCAGTTTCCGGTTTTCTTCATAAGTGTCGATAGACTGAATGATAGGTGTAACCGACGACAAGGCTGTCAAGTCGATTGCTGTACCATAGTTCAGAACATCCCACCATTGCCAGTCTGCGTAGTATGAAGTCGGAAAATCGGACAAAGAAGGATGAGTATGCTCGATCAGTGTTCCTACAATCATCGGATCCCAATTGAACATGATAGGATTCCAGAAGTGGCTGGCAAACTGTGTTTTACGTCCTTGTACACTTTGTGATACAAACAATACCTGCTTACCTTCTGAAAGCATTTTTCTGGCAGTTTCCCATGATTCGGTGAAGAATAGATTTTCTTCGTTTGCCTCTGTTTTCGAAGGGTATACCCAGATATCCCACTCATTGTGACAAGCACCTAATGCAACATGGAGTGTGTATTTTCCGGCACTCTTAATATCCTCTAACGGAATATCTATCTTGGCCAGAGAGTCAGTAACGGTGTAACTCTGAATAGCCTGATGCGACAGATTTCCTTTTTTCAGTTCTCTTCCTGCTTCGTCGGTCAGTGCCCAATTCACCTTTCCTCGTTTTATATCTTTGTTGCCAAAGTGATAGATACCCAACTTGGCTGTAAAAGTTTCGTTCTCATTGTAAACTCGTTTGGGCATGCGTGCCAGCAATACAGTAGGAGCGCATGATTCGCGGAACTTTTCCGGTGATACAAGACCTTTGTCTTCCCAAAAAGCATCGAGAATGCCTACAAAGGCACTTCCCTGACCAGGGAAATCGCTTAAACCCAGTAATTGGAAACCTCCCGATTGGGATGTTCTCAATAATGATTCGTTGACTTCCTTGTATTGCAACACAGTGTGTGCACCGGTAGCACGGAAGAAGTCATCGGCCTGATGAAGCATGCCGTTACGTGCCAGCCGTTCGCGGTAAATATTAAAATTGCGTGCTTCCAACACTCCAGTATACTTACTTATTTCGGCAAAGTTGGGATACATACAGCGCTGTCCGGTTTCGTGAGCAATAACCGGTACATCAATGTCTGATTCTGCATTGCGGTCCCAGTCTGTAGAAGGTTTTCCTTCGTATACAGTAATCCATCCTTTGTGGGTGAGGTGAGATACATAAAACTGGTCCGCTTTGACGTGTGTACGTGCAGTAGATGCAGAGTACAGATGGCGGTTGTCGTATTGCTGTCCTTTTATAATTAAATCTTCCAGTACATCGAAGTTTCCTTCGTTTTCATTACCGTTGCACATGAGGATGAAAGAAGGGTGGTTGCCGTATTCATTGAGAATTGCATACATTTCTTCTTCGAAAAACTGGCGTCGTGCAGGGTATTTTCCTACATCTTTGATCCACATCGGAAGTTCTACCTGAAGATAAAGGCCCAGACGGTCTGCTGCATGAAATGCGGCTTGGGGTGGACACCAGGAATGAAAACGTACGTGGTTCATTCCATATTCTTTTATTGTACGGAAGATTTTCTCCCAACTGTCTGTATCAGTGGCCGGATAGCCGGTCAGAGGAAAAACAGCACAATCCAGTACACCACGCAGATGAATGTCGTGATTATTCAGGCGGATGTGATGTTTTCCTTGTTCTATTTTTCTGAAACCAAATTGTTCGCTTTTGTTTTCTTCTCCATATGGAGTGCTCCATTGAATATCCAATGTGTAAAGGCTGGGATTGAATTCATCCCATAACTTAATCGGGCGGTTAATATCCAATGTTTCTTCTATCTGGAAAACAGAGTCGGACAACACTACCTTGACAGGCTTGCTTGCTATGGTCTTGCCCTCTTTTTCTTTTATTTCAAGGAGAAGATTGCCTTTCACCGAAGACTTGGAAGGAGCGAAGCAGATTTGGGCAGTGACTTTTTTATTTTCGATGTCAGTGTAAATCTTTACATTAGATATATAGTTCGGATTCATGGCCTGCAAAGACAAATCGCCTACTATACCGTTCCAGTTGGTTTGGGTGTATTCTGTAGTAGCATGATTCCATTGGTCCATCGGATATTTCAGACGGTTGTCTACGCATAAGGTCAATGTATGAATGCCTGGAGTAAGCTGCTGCGTAAGATTGAAACGGTTAGGAGTAGACAGTCTTTCCTTGGTTGCTATCGGTTTTCCATCTACATAAACCGCCGTTTCCCAATGACATCGTTCCAGATTGAGGATAATTTCTTTTCCTTTCCAGCTTTCGGGTATTACGACCTCTCTTTGATACCATGCTTGTCCACAATATTCAAATTTGCGCGACAGACGGTCAACATGTGACACGAAATTCTGGATACCTTTTCCGCCTTCATCTGTGCTTCCCGGAAGAACGATGGTTTCTGTCAGTTTGCTTAAATACAGTTCAGAGCCAGGAGTTTTTCCAAATCCCATAGGATCGAGCTGGAAACGCCAGATTCCGGATAATTGAATACGTTCTGTAGCTTGAATGAGACAAGTACAGTTAAGTAGAAAAAATGAAATAAATAGAAATAAGAATCTCATAGTAATTGGGGCTTGTATTAAATTAAATTGATTTAGGATTGTGTCAGATTGGTAATAGATATATAAATACAGTCGTGTTCATAGTTCGATTCCTTTAATACGGATACAAAAGTAGTTGATTTATTTATAGTGTACAATATTATAGTTGAGGAATGAATACAGATAGAGAAAAAGTTTTATATTTGTATAAATATGATATTTAATTAATATGGCATACCGCACAATGATGATTTTTTCCTATGGATAGCGGGACTTTTACTTATCTTAAGAGGTTTGTTGGGTTAGAAATAGGAAATTGTATGGTATCATCCGGAGCGGGCAAGAGAGATTTGTTTCCCGAGATCAGAAGGTTGCTTTTGGGGATTCTTTCTACTGGGCGGATTGCTGTCGGTTGGTGGTGGAATCTGGAACTGGAAAAAGTCGGGTGCGGAGAAATTGCATAAATAACCCCTTAATAGATAGTTATGAAAGACAGAGTGTTTGTAAAAGTATTTGTTTTATTGGTTTGTACAGTAATGTCTGTACCGGTAATGGCTCAATTCGATTTTAATCGGATGATGAGTGGAGCAGCCAAATTGGTAAAGGCTGTGACATTGACGGATGAGCAGATGGCTGAATATGTAAAAGAATATGTTGCTTCGATGGATGCGAAGAATCAGGTTTGTCCGGATAATAATGTATATACCATCCGATTAAAAAAACTGACTAGTGGATTAGGAGATGCGGATGGTATTCCTCTTAATTTTAAGGTGTATCATGTGACTGATGTAAATGCATTTGCTTGTGCTGATGGTAGCGTACGGGTCTTTTCTGCTTTGATGGACATAATGACTGATGAAGAATTACTTGGTGTAATCGGACATGAAATAGGTCATGTGGCACATCGTGATTCGAAGAGAGGGTTTCGTACAGCCTTGCTTACTTCTGCGCTGAAGGATGGTATTTCTTCTCAGGGAGGTAAAGTAGCAGAACTGACAGATTCTCAGATTGGGGCTTTGACGGAAGCATTGGTGAATGCACGTTATTCGCAGAAGCAGGAATGTGATGCAGACGATTATGGATATGAGTTTTTAAAGAAAGCCGGGAAAAATCCATGGGCTATGGCTTTGTCTTTCCAAAAATTGAAGAAATTGCAGGAGGACAGTGGAGCCCCAAATATGAACTTTTTGAATCAGTTGTTTTCTACTCATCCGGATTTGGATAAAAGAATAGTCCGTATGGAGGAACGTGCTTTGAGTGATGGTATTAAAAAGCCTGTAGGAAGTAAATAGGCTGCATTAATTATAAGAAAATATATGGTTGCATTTCAGTGAATATAGCTGCTGGAATGTAACCTTTTTCGTATAAAAAGGAAAAGAGATTGACTACAATGTCTGACTGATAATGTTGTATCTTTTTTAAGTTAATCTGTATGGAAATCGGAAGATAAATATTTTTTCGTACCTTTGAGCGGTTAAAGTTTTTATCATAAAAGCAGAGAGAGATGTTTTCTGCTTGATGATAATAAGATTTTCATTATACCTTAATTGATAAAATATGAAGAAATTTTTATTTGTTACAGCTTTTACATTGGCTATGGGAGGCACTGGTATGGCTCAGAATGTGAATCCTTTCTTGCAGGAAAAGTATGGAACTCCTTATGAAATTGCTCCTTTCGAAAAAATATCTATTGATAATTATCGGGAAGCTTTCTTAAAAGGAATGGAAGAACAAAAACAGGAAATCAATGCTATTGTGCGAAACCGTGCAATGCCCGATTTTGAAAATACAATCGTAGCTCTCGACCGTAGTGGGGAACTTCTGACTAAGGCTGGAAATACATTTGGACCTATCTCAAACAGTAATTCTACTGAAGAAACCCGGGCTTTGGAAAAAGAATTGTCTCCGTTGTTCTCTGCACATTATGATGATATTTATCTGAATCCGCTTTTGTTTGCAAAAGTAAAAGAGGTATATGATAACCAGAAAAAATATGGATTGGACAAAGAGCAGACTAAATTGCTGGAAAATATATACAAGCGTTTTGTCCGTGGAGGTGCCGGACTGAATGATGAACAGAAAGCCGAACTTCGTAAGCTGAACGCTGAATTGTCTATGCTTGAACTTACTTTTGAGCAGAATTTGCTGCATGAAACAAACAATACCTTTGTTGTGGTGGACAAATTGGAAGAGTTGAAGGGGCTTCCTGAAGCAAATATTGCTGCTGCTGCAAAGATGGCAGAAGAGAACGGACAGAAAGGTAAATGGATGTTTAATATGCAACGTCCGAGCTGTAATCCGGTTCTTCAGTATGCGGAAAACAGAGACTTGCGCCGTCGTGTGTACGAGGCATATTACAATAGAGGTAATCAGAACAATGCTTACGATAATAAAGAAATTTCACGAAAACTGGTTACTTTGCGTTTGCAGAAAGCAAAACTGATGGGCTACGAGGATTATGCATCTTTGGCTCTTGATACCCGTATGGCAAAGACTCCTGAGAATGTATATAATTTATTAAATCAGGTGTGGACGCCTGCTGTAGAGAAAGCAAAAGAAGAACTGGAAGATATTCGTGCCGAAATAAAGAAGGATGGATATAGCTTTGAGCCAGAAGGATGGGACTATATGTATTATCTTGATAGAGCAAAACAGGCGAAGTATGCTATCGATGAAGATCAGGTATCGGAATATCTGGAAATAAATAATGTACTGAAAGGTATTTTCTATGTAGCCAATAAGCTGTATGGACTGACTTTCAAGGAATGTACCGACCAGTTCCCTGTGTATGAAAAATCTGCTCAGTCGTGGGAGGTAATTGATAAGGATGGTAAAGTACTTGCTCTTTTCTATAGCGATTATTATCCCCGTGCCGGAAAGAGAGCTGGGGCTTGGTGTACCGGTTTCAGAGAACAGACTTATAATGGAAATGAAAGAGTTGCTCCTGTAGTGGTTAACGTCTGCAATATGACTGTAGCCAGCAAGGATAAACCGGCTTTGCAGAATATTGATAATGTGACTACTATGTTCCACGAATTCGGACATGCGCTGCATAGTTTCATGTGCGATGTGCATTATGAAGGAGTTGCTAATGTAGAACGTGATTTCGTGGAATTGCCTTCACAGATTAACGAGCACTGGGCTTTCGAACCGGAAGTATTGAAGGTGTATGCCAAACATTATAAGACCGGTGAAGTGATTCCGATGGAACTGGTGAAGAAAATTGAAGAAAGTGCCAAATACGGTCAGGGTTTTGCTACTGTAGAATATCTGGCTGCTTCGCTGACTGATATGGATTTGCATGTATTGAAAGAGGTTCCAGCCAATCTGAATGTGATGGAGTTTGAATCTGAAAAGTTGAAAGAACGTGGTATTCCGTCACAGATTTATCCGCGTTATCGTGTGACTAACTTCAGCCATACAATGGGTGGAGGATATACTGCCGGATATTATAGCTATATGTGGGCTGAAGTATTGGATGCCGATGCATTCCAGGCTTTCAAGGAAACAGGTGATATTTTCAATCAAGAGGTGGCAGATAAATTCCGTACATACATTCTGACTCCGGGTGGTATTGACGACGGAATGACTATGTATAAGAACTTCCGTGGTCGCGAACCGCAGATTAATGCATTGCTTAAGAATAGAGGTTTGCTGAAATAAATAGCTAAAAGATTCTATTTTTATCAGATAATCAGAGAAATGGCACTATAATTTTTATAGTGCCATTTTTTGTTAGAGAAGCTTGGTGATAACCTTCATATTTAATTCTATGTAATTGTTCTCTTTCCTTCTGATAATTCCTTCCTTTTCCATTTTATTGAACTCGGTAGATAGTGCCGGACGTGTGACATTGATGTATTCGGCCAATTGGGTAATTGTATGTGTAAGTTTTACTATAGAACTGCCATTTTCTACTCTTTTCATCAAATAGACCAATATTCTTTCGCGGATAGTTTTTCTGGATAAAACATCCAGTCTCATGGTTGTACAAATGTTGCAATTCCCGGATACGCAAAGAAAATTTTTCAATATATCAGGGTAATTACTTATCAAACCAAAGGTAGAATCTTTCGTAGCTGTCAATAAAACAGATTTCTTTAATGTTTTGAATGTTGCGGGAAACCGATTGTCTTTTTTGAAAAGATGAGGGGTGGCAAATGCCCTTGGTGCTTCTATGTGTTCGATAAGTATTTCATTTCCATTGGCATCAACAATGTTGACTTCCAGTGTACCTTCCAGTAAGATATACAGATTGCAGCACACATCTCCCTGTTCCAGAATAACAGTGTGCTCATTAATTTCATAAAGCTTGAAATCGAGTTTCTTTATGATGTCATTTTGTAGATAAACAGGTAAATCAGCAAAAAGAGGAATCGATAGTAATTTGTCTTTATAATGATTGTCGAAACTGATTGTTTTCATATTTGCATTATAGATTTTGATTACAAAAATATCACTTTATATTTTTATTTTCAAAGAAATAGATTTGAGTCACTGTATTAAATTGTTGCTAATTGAGGGAACTGTCATATATCTTACACTTTGATAGAAATTATGATTGTACATTTGTCTGTCGTAATACTATTATCATATGATGATTGTTTTTTAATTCTGTATCTCCACATTAAAAATAAAATGAAACAATGAGAAAAGTAAGTAGAGAAATGGATAGTAGTTGGGCGCTCGATATTATGCGTAAGGCACCCTATATAACTGTAAGTTTTACAAGGGCAGATGGTACAGCTTATGGTGTACCATTGTCTTTAGCTTCGGATAATGATGACGTATGGTATTTTCATTGCGCTCCGGAGGGTGATAAACTTGATGCAATTGCCGCAAATCCGGATGTTTGTCTTTCTGCAGTCACAAGATGTCAGCCGACAGTTGGTCCAAAGGATGGAACCTTCACTCTGCAATATCGCTCTGCGATTGCTTTCGGGAGAGCTGAATTGGTAACCGATATAGATGAAAAGGTGCGAGCTCTTAGAGTGATAAGCCAACGTTTTCTGCCCAAACATATGGCTGCTTTCGAAGAGGCAGTAAAAAGAAGTATTCATCGTACTGCTGTAGTCCGGATTACTTTACTGGCCCCTCCTACAGGGAAGCGTAAGCAGTACGATAAGGATGGGGAAGAGATGAAGTATGGGAGGATGGAATGAGCCTGTTGCGATAAAAAGCAGGCTTTTCTTGATGAGATAGTAAGTTGAAGTTGAATATTTTGAAGTCGTAAGGTTATGAAATTATTTGATGTATATTCGACATTTCCGATTCATATAATTAAAGGAAAAGGCTGTTATGTATATGATGATAGCGGCAATTCATATCTGGACTTTTATGGCGGTCATGCAGTGATATCAATCGGCCATTCACATCCCTATCTGGTGAAGTGTATGGGGGAACAGATGCAGAATTTAATGTTTTATTCGAACTCTGTTGTAAATAAACTACAGGAAGCATTGGCTTATGAATTGGGGGAAATATCTGGATATTCTGATTATAGTGCTTTTTTTGTGAATTCTGGAGCAGAAGCAAATGAGAATGCTTTGAAATTGGCTTCTTTTCATACAGGAAAGAAAAAGGTTATAGCGTTCAGAAATTCATTTCATGGGCGTACGTCCGCTGCTGTAGAAGTAACAGACAATCCGTTGATTACAGCTCCTATCAATTCTAATGCCAATGTCTATTTTTCTGAAATGGACATAAATGAGGTGGAAAGGCTGCTGCAACAAGGGGATGTCTGTGCTGTAATAATCGAAGGTATATCAGGTGTGGGAGGTATAAAAATCCCAGATGATGATTTCCTTGTAGCTTTGCGTAACCTGACTCGAAAGCACGGAGTTGTACTTATATTGGACGAGATACAGTCGGGATATGGTCGTACCGGTAAGTTTTTTGCACATCAGTGGTGTGGTATAAAACCGGATATTATTACTGTGGCAAAGGGAATAGCCAATGGATATCCTTTTTCCGGAGTATTGATCAGTGAAATCTTCAAACCCAGAAAAGGCATGTTGGGTACTACTTTTGGAGGTAATCATTTAGGATGTGCTGCAGCTTTGGCTGTGATAGAAGTGATGAAAAAAGAGAAACTTATTGAAAATGCCGATAAACTGGGAGGGGATTTTATCCATAGGTTACGTGCCTTGAAATCTCCATTGATAAAGGAAGTAAGAGGGCGTGGGCTAATGATTGGTATTGAATTTTCGGTTCCGGTATCCTCGGTACGTAATTCTCTGCTCTCTACTTATCATATATTTACGGGATACTCAGGTACTAATGTATTGAGAATTTTACCTCCTCTATGTGTTTCAAAAGCTGATGTGGATTATTTTATAGAAAGCTTTGCTGCTTGTTTGCATGAGATAGAATATAAAGAAAGCAAAAGTGCATCTGACAGATGACTTGATGAAAAATGTACGATACGAATGTTTTCTTATAATCACCGACATCGGCTTTATTGTCGGCGTCGGTGATTATATAGCCAACCTTGTAGTTTGTACAAACAACGACGTCGTTTTAGTAATTCTATGGTTGCCTGATAATGTTGGCCCTTGTTTGAGCAAATTAAAATTACTGAAGTGTAATTTTACTTATTGGATTCATCCTCCGGAGTATAATATATCATTTTCTTTGTCATTCCTCCGTCTATTACGATATTTGCCCCATTGATAAAGTCGTTTTCCGGTGCAGAAAGAAACAATACCATTCTTGCAATGTCTTCCGGTACACCTACTCTGCCAGAAGGATGCTGTTTGTGTTCTTCTTCGGAGAGCATTTCGTAGTCGGAGCATTGTATCCATCCCGGACTGATGGCATTTACAGTAATAGGAGTGTCTGAAAGGGAAACACACAGAGTGTTTGTAAGTGAGACCAATCCACCTTTGGAGGCTCCATAAGCTTCCCAGTTGGCTTCATTCTGGTGCCATCGGGTAGAGGCTATGTTGATGATTCTACCGTATTTCATCCCTTTGTTGGCTTCTATAAATTGTTTGCAGCACATAAAACTTCCGTAAAGATTGGTATCTATGACTTTACGGAATTCTTCCGGGGTGATGTCGGATATACTTTTGGAAAACTGACTGATGGCACCGTTGTTTACTAAAACGTGTACTCCTCCGAAATGCTGTACCGCGTATTCGAATACCTTGCAGATATCTTCGTATGAACAGAGATCTGCTTTTTGGAAGTGTATGTCGCTATTTCCAAACTCTGTTTCTGTTATGTCTACCGCAACGACCACGTATCCGTTGTCTGCAAACATTTGGGCAATTACCTTCCCAATCCCGCCAGCTGCGCCTGTGACGATTGCGATGTGTTTTTTATGATTCATGCTGTGCTTTTAAAATTATAGAGTAAATGTATGAAATATTTTATAGTATAAAAATACTGCCCAGAGATTTTTGTGAGTACTTTCTTTCTATAAACCTTGGGCAGTGTTATGTTTGATTATCTTCCTTGGCTGTTTTTCAGATAACCATGATTATTTATATTCAAATTCCACTACATTGCTAATGTCTGCAGATGAAGAGGATATATAAGCCTTAAACTTTCCTGGTTCGGCTATCCATTGATGTTTCTTGTCATCAAAGAACTGTAGATGTTGAGGTTGAATAGTAAAGACAATTTCTTTTTCTTCTCCCGGTTGTAGCTCTACTTTTTTAAAGCCTTTCAACTCTTTTTTGGGGCGGAGTAAATAGCATTTTTCGTCCTCGATATATAATTGAACTGTTTCTTTTCCTGCCAATGTTCCTGTATTTTTTACTTTAACTGATAAAGAAAGGGTTTCATTTGCATTCATTTTTTTTGCAGACAAAACTGGCTTGCTGTATTTATATGTGGTATAGCTTAATCCGTATCCAAATGGGAAAAGCGGTTTTATTTTCTTGGTGTCGTACCATCTATATCCCACTAAAATGTCTTCTTTATACTCTTGCTTGATACTGTCGCCCGGGTAGCTCATCTCGCCATACAAATGTGCTGGACAATCTTCAAGTTTCACAGGGTAGGAGAAAGGTAATTTTCCGCTGGGATTTACGTTGCCGACCAGTACATCGGACAAAGCATCACCATTTATAGACCCTAAATACCAGGATTGTACAATAGAAGGAACTTTCTTAACCCACGGCATCTCTACGGCATTACCGCTGATGATAACTGCAACTACATTGGGATTGACTTTCACAAGTGCTTCAATCAATTCATTCTGACAGTAAGGAAGTTCGTAAGAAAGACGATCTGTTCCTTCGCAGTCTTGATAAAGATTTTTGTTCAGACCGCCAATAAAAATAACCAAGTCTGCTTGCATGGCTTTTTCTACTGCATCATTTCTTAAAGAATCAATCGTAGACTGAGGTATTTCATCTACACGTCCATACATCTGACGACCTGCACTATATCCTTGAGTATACATTATCCGGTCGCCAAACTTCTTTTTCAGTCCGTCTAATGGTGTGATATTCTTTTTAGGTTTTAGTTCGGATGAACCTCCTCCCTGCATCAGGTTACGTGTTGCATTATCTCCTACCACTAATATTCGTTTGTATGAGTCCGATGCAATAGGCAATAAAACCGTATTCTTTTTGGTTGCATCGTTTTTCAATAATACAATACCTTCTGTAGCTATCTGATAAGCAACTTTTTCATGAGCTTCATTCGCTAATGCCCCAAATGGTTTCTGACGGTTCATTGCAGTACGGAAAATCAGTCGTAAGACGCGGGCTGCCTTATCATTGACTACATCCATTGGAATTTTTCCTTCTTTTACCATTTTCAGGTAGTTTTTTCCTAAATAATAGTCGTCATAGCCGAATTCAGATTCAGAAGTCAGCCCATTTGTATAAGAACCCATTTCAATATCCAAACCATACATCGCAGATTCATAAGTGTCATGGGTCGCTCCCCAGTCGCTTATTACACATCCGTCAAATTTCCATTCTCCTTTCAGTATGTCGTTATTCAACAGTTTATTATGAGCTGCATGCATACCACGCACTTTGTTATAAGCTCCCATAATGCTCCATGCACCACCGCGCTCTACTGCTGCCTTAAATGCCGGTAAGTAAATTTCATACATTGCCCGGTCACTTACTTGTACATCAATATGATTACGCCAGACTTCCTGATTGTTAATTGCATAATGTTTTACGCAAGCTGCTACGCCAGTCTTTTGAAGTTCCTGGATATAAGGAACGCACATTTCGGAAGCTAAATACGGATCTTCTCCCAAATATTCGAAGTTACGGCCATTAAGTGGAGTACGATAAATATTTACGCCTGGGCCTAATAATACATCTTTTTTACGGTACAGCGCTTCTTCTCCGATCGCTTTTCCATATAGGGCTGCCAATGAGGGGTTCCAGCTAGCGGCTAAACAGGTGAGAGCTGGAAATGCTGTACAACTGTCGTTGGTCCATCCTGCATAGTTCCAGTCGTTCCAATTGATTTCGGCACGAACTCCATGAGGACCGTCACTCATCCAGAGTTCTGGAATGCCTAAACGGGGACATCCTGGAGAGCTAAATTTACTTTGGGCATAACTGAGCCTTGTCTTTTCTTCCAGTGTCATTCGTTGTAATGCATCTTGTACTCTTAGTTCCAAAGGTTGTTTGTCATCCAAATAAACCGGGATATCCGTTTTATTTTGTGCTTTTAGCAAGAACAATGTGTTAAACACCCCGATGAGAATAAAAATCTTTTTCATAGAAATGGTTTAATTTTTTATTGAGAACAGTATTTACAAATTGTTTAAGGTGTGATTGGTTGTTTGTGGATTGGGTTATTCTCGACTTTATAAATTTTAATCAAACAAGTCGCAAAAGGATATCCAATCGTCTTTGTTATAAACTGTGTGTAAGTTATAGAAAAAATTATAAAACCCAGTGGGGAAGAGAAGAAAAACATTTCTTTGAGTGATTTTACTTTATCAAAGTAAGCATTATGTAATAGTTCTGCTGTGATGATAAAACCTCTTACTCTTTTACCTGTAGAAAAAGCACATTTTTCTCCATTTACTGCGAGTACTACCTCTATTGAAGCTGTATCGTCTTTTCTAGCTCTGCTATCTCTTATAAAAAAGAGAATGGTAAATGAACTTTTTACCATAGTTTAATCATTTAAAATTAGACATTGGGAAGTCCTTTAAAATATGATATATCTTTCTGTGTATTAGATAGATGAATTGATTTTTGTGTGCAGTTTTGATAAAATATGAAATTGCACACAGATTGCACACAAAACATCCTCTTTTCAGCCCATTTTCAAGGATAATCAGCACTTCTTAACCTCAGAAAAATAAGTCTGCTACAAGTGATATTCTGTTTTAATTTCAGTATCTATTTACAACCATTTGCAAGAAGAAAAGCAGGCGAGAAGTGATAAATCATCTTCTTCCATTTATGCGGTGTATATAAAATAAAAATCCCCATAACTCATGGAGTTACAGGGATTTATTATCTTGATTAAGTATAGATTACTTATTCAAAGCAGTAGCAACGTCAACTGCACAAGCTACTGTACAACCTACCATCGGGTTGTTACCGATACCCAGGAATCCCATCATTTCTACGTGAGCAGGAACTGATGAAGAACCAGCGAACTGAGCATCTGAGTGCATACGACCCATAGTATCTGTCATACCGTAAGAAGCAGGACCAGCAGCCATGTTATCTGGGTGAAGTGTACGACCTGTACCACCACCTGATGCTACTGAGAAGTAAGGTTTACCTGCAAGAACACGTTCTTTCTTGTAAGTACCTGCAACTGGGTGCTGGAAACGAGTCGGGTTAGTAGAGTTACCAGTGATTGATACATCTACGCCTTCTTTCCACATAATAGCTACACCTTCACGAACATCGTCAGCTCCGTAGCATTTTACTTTAGCACGAGGACCGTTTGAGTAAGCGATTTCACGAACAACTTTCAATTCGCCAGTATAGTAGTCGAACTGAGTCTGAACATAAGTAAATCCGTTGATACGAGAGATGATCTGAGCAGCGTCTTTACCCAAACCGTTCAAGATACAACGCAAAGGTTCTTTACGTACTTTGTCTGCTTTTGCAGCGATTTTGATAGCACCTTCAGCAGCAGCGAAAGATTCGTGACCTGCCAAGAATGCGAAACATTTAGTTTCTTCGCGGAGCAACATAGCAGCCAAGTTACCGTGGCCGATACCTACTTTACGGTCGTCAGCAACTGAACCCGGGATACAGAATGACTGCAAACCGATACCGATAGCTTCAGCAGCTTCAGCAGCATTTTTGCAACCTTTCTTAAGAGCGATAGCACAACCTACTACATATGCCCATTTTGCATTTTCGAAACAGATAGGCTGAGTTTCTTCACAAGTTTTATAAGGATCAAGACCATACTGTTCGCAGATAGCGTTAGCTTCTTCGATGTCTTTGATACCGTTAGCGTTCAAAGCAGCAAGAATCTGTTTGATACGACGGTCCTGGCTTTCAAATTTTACTTCTCTAATCATATGTTCTTTCCTCCTTATATTATTCGTGACGTGGGTCAATATGTTTAACTGCACCTTGTTCTGCTGTGAAGCGTCCGTAAGTACCTGTTACTTTCTTCAAAGCTTCGTTAGCGTCTGTGCCCTTTTTGATCTCATCCATGAATTTGCCCAGATGAACGAATTCGTATCCGCAGATTTCATCGTTTTCATCCAAAGCGATAGTTTTGATATAGCCTTCAGCCATTTCAAGGTAACGAGGACCTTTAGCCAAAGTACCATACAATGTACCTACCTGGCTACGCAGACCTTTACCCAAGTCTTCCAGACCTGCACCAATCATCAAACCACCTTCAGAGAAAGCTGACTGAGTACGACCGTATACAATCTGCAAGAACAGTTCACGCATTGCTGTGTTGATTGCGTCGCAAACCAAGTCAGTGTTCAATGCTTCCAAAACTGTCTTACCTGGAAGGATTTCAGATGCCATAGCAGCTGAGTGAGTCATACCAGAGCAACCGATAGTTTCTACCAATGCTTCCTGGATGATACCTTCTTTTACGTTCAGAGTCAGTTTACAAGCACCCTGCTGAGGAGCACACCAACCGATACCGTGAGTCAAACCTGAAATGTCTTTGATTTCTTTTGATTTCACCCATTTTCCTTCTTCTGGAATTGGAGCCGGACCATGATTAGGTCCTTTTTTTACAACACACATGTGTTCAACTTCGTGTGAATAAGTCATATTCTTTACGTTTTTATTAGTAATAAAAAATAAGTATTTCGTAAACCACGAGATTAAAGATTTTATTCCTTAATCTGCACGCAAAGTTAGTCGTTTTATTTAGTTCTGCAACGGTGTAAACCAAACTTTTTACTACAAATTAAGGATATTTTATCTGAGTGCCTGCTTTTGTAAGGTGTAAATGACAAAATGTTTTTTTCTCTTTCCGAAGAAACCCTTATCTTTGTGTGCATATAAAAAAGCATTGTAATATACCTATATACAGGTAATAATATTCAGGTAATTATGAATAATGATAAGATTAGAGTAAAAGACGAGGCTTTACAGCGTGGAGCGGAAGCTGGAATGGATGAATTTTTGAAAGTATTTACCGATAAATATCTGGAAATTACAGGAGGAGTGATTAATGCCGAAACTATGCCCTTGCTCAACGGGTATCAACACTCTTTGTTAGGGTATCATTTTTTTCGTGAAGAAGTTCTGGAAGGAGGATTTATTCAATTAATACAAAACGGATATGGTCCTTATATTTTCGATAATCCTTTTGCCAAAGCAATGCGTCTGTTTGGAGCTAAAGACTTTTCTAAACTGATATATGATGCAAAGAAAATATATGATGCACATCGTGAAGATTTGGAGAAAGAACGTACAGACGAGGAATTTATGGCTATGTACGAGCAATATGAGGCTTTCGACGACATAGAAGAGGCTTACATGGAGATGGAAGAAATGGTTACTGCTACGATTGCTGAGTACGTAGACGAACATCTTGAACAATTTGCAGAAATAGAAAAATAATGTTAAAATAAGAATGGGGATGCAGTATTGTTTCTTTTCTTTTATTTCTCTTGTAAAATATAATTTAACAATATAAAGACAAAGTTTATGAAAAAAATGAAATTCGTGGTTGTTATGGCGGCTTTTGCAGCTTCTTTGGGGATTACTTCTTGTTTAGATACTTCGAGTGTCGGAGGAACTGGTACATTGACATGGCCTTTTAAGGTTAGTTCTGATTATATGACAGGCAAGACAATTTTTGTTGATGAAGCTGACAATGAGTACATACCTACAACTGCTGTGACTGTTTCTGGAGATAGATCGGATTTGGCGATGGTTTCTTTCTCTTATGATTATGAACAGTTTGCTGCTCAGGGAGATAGAAAAGATATTACAGTATTGGGGACTCCGAAATACCTTCCTAAAGGTGAAGTAAGTGGTGAGGCAATACCGGAAGAAGGAACTGTTTCTCTTTCAGGATTCAATACTCAAAGTTTGTTGATTTGGGGATATAACGACTACTTAATCTTGAACCCATTGTTTTATGTACACGAGTCAACTGCAAGTGAAACATTGGATACTGAACTGAAGAATCATAAATTCACTCTTTATTATGATGCAGCAACAAAGGCTGAAAATGATGTGATGAAATTGAAGCTTCGTTATCAGATTTTAAATGTAGGAACAGAAGATGCACTTGCCGATTATACAAAGTCTTATTCATATTGTTATGAGTATTTTGATTTGCGTTCGGCAATCAGAGCTTATGAAACTTTAAACGGTACTTATCCGAAAAAATTAGAAGTTGAATACGAAACTGCTTCTACTTATGTTCCAACAATGGATTCTAAAAAGAAAAGTAAACAAACATATGTTTGCGAAATGCGAGCTCAGGAACAGGCTGAATAATATATCTGAAACTGTATAGAATACATTTGAGCATGTTCTCTATATAATATATTAAAAGAACATTTAGTATGGAAAATCAGATAAAGAGAGGAGAAATTCTTTCTTTATCTGATTTTTTTATTGTTTAAGGATATGTGACCGGCTTGTCTTGTTGTGGTGGTGGAGGATGTAGTCGCAGGAGTGAAATAATCTTTAATCCTGTCTGTTTTTCAAAAGTTTCATTATAAAGCCTCTCGTATATTTTCTTCTTTTTTGTATTTTTGCATTTCATACATTTAACAGGAAAGGAGAATTACATTGAGTTATAAAGAAATATTTCAGCGTATAATATTGTTGTTGTCATCGCCTGCAAAGGCGTGGAACGAAATAGCCGAACGGAAAGAGGGGAGATTGGTAATGCCTAATTTCGTCTATCCGATGATTGGCTTGTGTGGCTTGTCGGAGTTCGGAGGTGCATTTATCGGGAGAGAGTTTAGTCCCGATGTATTTCAGATTGCCTTGACACAGTGCTGTGCACTGGCTGTAGCTTTGTTTGGAGGCTTCTTTTTAGCTGCTTATCTGGTAGATAAGATAGGACGCCGTTGGTTTGACTGTGCAGACTCGTACGATAGAATACTGGAGTTTGTGGGATATTCTATGGTTGTGACTTTTGTATTGGATATTGTCAGTGGGCTTTTCTCTATCATGCTGCTGCATTGGATTTTGCAGATTTATACCATTGTTGTCGTGTTTGAGGGAGCGAGACAGATGCTGAAAGTGGCGGAAGACAAACTGACAGGTTATACGGTGGTAATGACCTTGATAGTATTGGTTTGTCCGGCAATTATTGAATTTGTATTTACTAAGTTATCTATAATATTGAACTGATGAAACCTACTGCAAGTAATATTAATATAAAAAATAAGCGTGCTTCGTTCGATTATGAATTTATCGATACCTATACGGCAGGTATTGTGCTGACAGGTACGGAAATAAAATCAATCCGTCAGGGAAAAGCCAGTCTGGTAGATACATTCTGTTTTTTTTCGAAGGGTGAATTGTGGGTGAAGAATATGCACGTGGCCGAGTACTTCTACGGTTCGTACAATAATCATGCAGCTCGTCGTGATCGTAAGTTGCTGCTTACCAAGAAAGAGTTGCGTAAGTTGGAGCGTGGTACACGGGAAACAGGTTTTACTATTGTTCCCACTCGTTTGTATATCAACGAAAAAGGACTTGCCAAACTGGTAATTGCCTTGGCAAAAGGTAAAAAACAGTACGATAAACGTGAGTCTTTGAAAGAAAAAGATGATAAGCGCATGATGGACAGAATGTTCAAACGATAGTTTATTGTGCCATATATATGATTTTTTGATTTTATAGTTTTGAGAGTTTTTGAATTTGTGAAATGCGACAACAGATAAAAGAGCGTATCCTGGTGCTCGACGGAGCAATGGGTACGATGATACAGCAATACAACTTGACAGAGAGTGATTTCAGAGGCGAGCGTTTCAGAGAAATACAAGGACAGTTGAAAGGAAACAATGACCTGCTGTGCCTGACTCGTCCGGATGTCATTGAGGAAATTCACCGGCGCTATCTCGAAGCGGGAGCCGATATTATAGAAACCAATACGTTCAATGCAACCCGTGTGTCAATGGCCGATTATCATATGCAGGACTATTGCCGGGAAATCAATCTGGAGGCAGCTCGTCTGGCACGACGTCTTGCCGATGAATACACCCAAAAGAATCCGGAGAAGCCACGCTTTGTAGCAGGATCGGTAGGTCCTACCAATAAAACCTGTTCGATGAGTCCCGATGTCAACAATCCGGCTTTCCGTGCTCTGACTTACGATGAACTTCTGGAGGCGTATTGTGAACAGATGGAGGCTCTGATTGAAGGAGGAGTAGATGCTATTCTGATTGAAACCATATTCGATACCCTCAACGCCAAGGTGGCTATACAGGCAGCCGAATTGTCTATGCAGAAAATGGGGCGCAAGCTTCCTCTGATGCTGTCGGTTACGGTTTCGGATATTGCCGGACGTACTTTATCCGGACAGACACTTGATGCCTTCCTTGCATCGGTACAGCATGCCGATTTGTTTTCTGTAGGATTAAACTGCTCGTTCGGTGCCAGACAGCTGAAACCATTCTTAGAACAGCTGGCCAAGCGTGCTCCTTATTATATCAGTGCTTATCCTAACGCCGGATTGCCTAACAGTCTGGGACAATACGACCAGTCGCCCGAGGAGATGGCTGCCGAGGTGAAGGAATACATTGATGAGGGGCTGGTCAATATCATAGGTGGATGTTGTGGAACGACCGAAGAATATATCGCCCGTTATCAGGACTTGATAAAGGATGCCAAGCCTCATACACCAGCTCCTAAACCAGAATCTTTGTGGCTGTCGGGACTGGAACTTCTGGAGGTTACTCCCGAAATTAATTTTGTCAATGTGGGAGAGCGATGCAATGTTGCGGGTTCGCGTAAGTTCCTTCGTCTCATCAACGAGAAAAAATACGAGGAAGCACTTTCTATAGCCCGTCAGCAGGTAGAAGACGGTGCGCTGGTTCTTGATATCAACATGGACGACGGTCTGCTTGATGCTGCCGAAGAAATGACTACCTTCCTGAATCTCATTGCTTCGGAACCCGAAATAGCCCGTGTCCCTCTTATGATAGATTCTTCCAAGTGGGAAGTAGTACTGGCCGGTTTGAAATGCGTACAGGGAAAATGTATTGTCAACTCCATTTCGCTGAAAGAAGGAGAAGATATCTTTATAGAGCATGCCCGTACAATCCGTCGTTACGGAGCAGCAGTCATTGTAATGGCATTCGATGAAAAAGGACAGGCGGATACCTTTGCACGCAAGATAGAAGTGTGCGAACGTGCTTATCGTATTCTGACCGAAAAAGTCGGTTTTGCTCCTCAAGATATTATTTTCGACCCCAATGTGCTGGCTGTAGCTACGGGGATTGAAGAACATAATAATTATGCCGTCGATTTTATTCAGGCTACCGGATGGATTCGAAAACATTTACCCGGTGCACATATTAGCGGAGGTGTAAGTAACCTTTCGTTCTCGTTCCGTGGAAATAACTATATCCGTGAAGCAATGCATGCGGTATTTTTGTATCATGCTATCCGTGAGGGAATGGATATGGGTATTGTCAATCCGGCTACATCGGTATTGTATACTGATATTCCAGCCGATGTACTGGAGCGCATAGAAGATGTAGTGTTGAACCGTCGTCCCGATGCAGCCGAACGCTTGATAGAAACGGCTGAGCGTTTGAAGGCGGAAAAAGAAAATAAAGATACTTCTGCAGCTGCTGTCAATCATCTGAAATGGCGTGAGGGTACTACGGTAGAGGAGCGCTTGCAATATGCATTGGTAAAGGGGCTGGGCGATTTTCTGGAAGAAGACTTGCAGGAGGCTTTGAGCCGCTATCCTAATGCAGTGAGCATTATCGAAGGTCCGCTTATGGCGGGTATGAATCATGTGGGTGATTTGTTTGGCGCAGGAAAGATGTTTCTCCCACAGGTGGTGAAGACTGCCCGTACCATGAAGAAGGCAGTGGCTATTCTTCAACCGTATATTGAAGCCGGAAAGCAAGAGGGCGCACGTAGTGCAGGAAAAATTCTGGTTGCTACGGTAAAGGGTGACGTGCATGATATCGGAAAGAATATTGTATCAGTGATAATGGCATGCAATGGCTATGAAGTGATTGATCTTGGAGTAATGGTACCGGCTGAACAGATTGTAGAAACTGCTATTCGTGAGAAAGTGGACATTGTAGGTTTGAGCGGGCTGATTACGCCGTCGCTCGAAGAAATGGTGCATGTAGTGTCCGAGATGGAGCGTGCCGGACTGGATATTCCGGTGCTTATCGGAGGGGCTACTACATCCAAACTGCATACCGCACTGAAGATTGCTCCGGCTTATCATGCGCCGGTAGTGTATATGCGCGATGCATCGCAGAATGCTTCTGTAATGGCTAAGTTGCTGAGTCCGGAACAATGTCCGGCTTTTGTGGAAGAACTGCAAAACGAGTATCGTGAACTGTGTGAGAAGAGTGGAAAGAAAGTCGTAAAGACCGTTTCACTGGAGGAAGCACAGAAAAATAAACTGAATCTTTGGGATTAAAGCAGGAGGAGGATAGGATATGACGATGCAGATACGTTTGGCTGTAGCACACGATTTGGACAGGCTGATGGAGATATTCGAGGCGGCCCGTACTTTTATGGTATCTGTCGGAAATGCTCATCAGTGGATAAACGGTTATCCGCAGCGGGAACTGATTGCCGGGGAAATAGCTGCTTCGCATTGCTATGTGTGTACGACAGAGTCGGGTGATATTGTGGGTACTTTCTGTTTTATACAGGGTCCCGATCCTACTTATGCGCGTATTGAAGATGGAAATTGGCTGGATGAAGAACCTTATTATGTCATTCATCGTCTGGCTTCCGATGGGTCGTATCGTGGAGTAGCAGCTCAATGCATAGACTGGTGTCGGAACCGTTCTGCCAATTTGCGTGTCGATACGCATGCAGACAATAAAGTGATGCAGCATATTCTTGAGAAGCAAGGATTTGTACGATGTGGCATTATTTATGTAGCCAATGGTACACCGCGTATTGCTTATCAGAGCCGGAAATATTCGGAGTAGATAAAGTATTAGTAATAAGAACTATATCTTTTTAATACCCGTTGAGTGTTATATTCGGCGACGTCGTATGTACAGCCGGCGTCGTTGGTTGTGCAGTTGTCGTGGTCGGCCGGATATCCGGCATCGTCGATTGTACTGCTGTTCAGCAAGCAGATTATTTTGCTCAAATACATAGCAGGGAGTTTATAAGCTCCTTTTATATAAGCCCGATTTTTTCGGGCTTTTTTTATGTTCTTGGTTAATAATTATTAATATGGAAATATTTTCCTATGGAAATTTTTGTATCTCGCAATAATATTATTCCTTTGTAAAAAGTTTCCATTAGAAAATAATTACATTGTAAAGTTATGAAATATATTATCATTGGTGGAGTAGCAGGAGGAGCAACAGCTGCTGCCCGTATTCGCAGAAATACAGAGAATGCAGAAATTATTGTATTCGAAAAAGGTGCTTACATTTCGTATGCAAACTGTGGTTTGCCTTATTATATAGGAGGAGTGATTGAGGAGCGCGACCGTCTGTTTGTACAGACACCCGAAGCTTTTGGAAAGCGTTTTAATATCGATGTACGTACCCGTTCGGAAGTAATCGCTATCAACCCTGAACAGAAGTCGGTCACAGTACGTGCAGCAGATGGTTCTACTTATCAGGAAACCTATGATAAACTCTTGTTATCGCCGGGAGCTTCTCCGGTAGTACCCCCTCTTCCGGGAATAGACAGTGAGGGCATATTTACATTGCGAAATGTATACGATACAGACCGTATTAAAAACTATATGCAGGAAAGACCGGTAAAACGGGCTGTCATAGTAGGAGGTGGTTTTATCGGATTGGAGATGGCCGAAAACCTGCATCATGCCGGTGCTGAGGTAAGTGTGGTAGAGATGGCCAATCAGGTAATGGCGCCGATTGACTATTCGATGGCTTCTCTGGTACACGAACATTTGCAGGAACAGGGAGTGCGTCTGTATTTGGAGCAGGCGGTTGAGGCTTTCGAAAAGACTGCTTCCGGAATATCTGTCAAGTTTAAGTCGGGAGTATCGGTGGAGGCTGATATGGTGCTTCTTTCTATCGGAGTGCGTGCCGAAACTCGTCTGGCGGCAGAAGCAGGTTTGAAGTTGGGCGAGATGAAGGGTATTTATGTAGACGAGTACTTGCAGACGTCCGATGAGTCTATCTATGCAGTAGGCGATGCTATCGAATATCCTCATCTTATAACCGGAAAGCCTTGGCTGAACTTCCTTGCCGGACCGGCTAATCGTCAGGCTCGTATTGTGGCAGACAATATGGTGTTTGGAAACAAAGTGAAGTATGAAGGCTCCATCGGCACTTCTATAGCAAAAGTATTTGAAATGACTGTGGCTTCTACAGGACTTCCTGCCAAGCGTCTGAAACAGTTTGGTATACCTTATCTTTCGGCTACAATTCACTCTGGTTCACATGCAGGGTATTATCCGGGAGCTTTGCAGATGGATATTAAGATTACTTTCTCTCCGCAAGACGGCAGATTGTATGGTGCGCAGATTGTGGGATACGATGGGGTAGACAAACGTATAGACGAGTATGCACTGGTTATCAAACATCAGGGAACCGTATACGATTTGATGTCTTTGGAGCATGCCTATGCACCTCCTTTCTCCTCAGCCAAAGATCCGGTTGCCGTATCGGGTTATGTGGCAGGAAATATTTTGTCGGGAAAGATGACACCGCTTTACTGGCGTGAACTGCAGCAGACTGATTTAAGCGCAGTGACATTGGTTGATGTGCGTACTGCAGATGAGTTTGCTTTGGGAACAATCAAGGGGGCTGTGAACGTACCGCTCGATGAGTTACGCTCTCGTATGGCAGATCTTCCAAAGGATAAGCCAGTATATCTTTTCTGTGGTGTAGGCTTGCGTGGTTACCTGGCATCGAATATATTGAAAGACAACGGATATAAGGATGTACGTAATCTGATAGGTGGTATCAAGACTTATAAAGCTGCTGTGACACCGGTAAATCCTCCTTCGGCATATAGCGGAACTCATACTCAGACAGTTTCTGCACAGGCTCAACCGGTTGGTGAGAAGGTGGTGAAAGTGATAAAGGTAGATGCTTGTGGTATACAGTGTCCCGGTCCTATCATGAAACTGAAAAAGAATATGGAAGACTTGAGCGAGGGAGAACGTCTGGAGGTGACATCTACAGATATGGCCTTCCCGCGCGATGCAGAAGCATGGTGCCGTACAACGGGACATCGATTTATTTCTAAAAGTTCGGAAAAGGGTACATATAAAGTTGTGGTAGAGAAACATACTGCTCTGCCTGCTTCGAAGGAAACCTTATTGCCGGCAGATATGGGAAAAACTTTTATTGTCTTTAGTGATGATTTGGATAAGGTTTTGGCTACTTTTGTACTCGCCAATGGAGCAGCAGCTACCGGCAAGAAGGTGACTCTTTTCTTTACCTTCTGGGGACTGAATGCGATAAAGAAAGTACATAAGCCTCGTGTGGAGAAAGATATCTTCGGACGTATGTTTGGTTGGATGCTTCCGTCTCATTCCCGAAAGCTGAAACTCTCTAAAATGAATATGGGAGGCATGGGTACCGGTATGATGCGCTATATCATGCGTAAAAAAGGTATCGACTCATTGGAACAGCTTCGTCAGCAGGCTATCGACAATGGAGTGGAGTTTATTGCTTGCCAGATGTCGATGGATGTAATGGGAGTGAAGAAAGAGGAGTTGCTCGACAATGTGACGTTGGGTGGAGTAGCTACCTATATGGAGCGTGCAGAGCAGGCCAATGTAAATTTGTTCATTTGATTTTTTATGGAAAAAATAAAATGCATTTGTATTATGAGAGAGCTGTTTACGGCTCTCTCTGATTTAGAGTCTCGTTTGATGGATACTTACGGTGTTTCATTGAATGAGGCTATGGTATTGTGTAGTATTGGAAATGAGAGGGTATCTGCCGGTGTAGTGATAGAGCGTACCGGACTTTCTGCTTCGCATGCTTCCAAGGTACTGGGAGCTGCAGAAAAGAAAGGTTTTCTGACTCGTGTGTTGGGTGAACAGGATAAAAGACAGATGTATTTTACCTTGACAGAGGAGGCGAAAAATGTGTTAACTCGTATCAAGGACCATGGGGTGGAAGTTCCCGATGTATTACTTCCTTTATTTAAAGAAGCCTGAGGGGTAAAAAGATGAAGAAGAAGTTTAAACTGGAAGTGCCGGGAGGAGCGGACCGAGTGTTGCTGCATACGTGTTGTGCACCTTGCTCATCGGCTATTATTGAGTGTTTGTTGCAGCACGGTGTACGCCCTACCATTTATTATTGCAATCCTAATATTTATCCGTTGCAGGAGTATCTTATCCGTAAAGATGAATGTACGCGTTATGCACAGTCATTGGGATTGGATATTGTAGATGCTGATTACAATCATGAGGCATGGCGCTGTGCGATGGAAGGATTGGAGAACGAACCTGAGCGTGGGGGACGCTGCTTGAAATGTTTTAAACTACGTCTGAAAGAAACTGCACGTTATGCACACGAAAATGGATTTCCTGTAATTACTACCACCTTGGCCTCGTCGCGTTGGAAGAGTCTGGAACAGATTAATGAAGCTGGACAAGAGGCTGTTGCTGCGTATCCGGATGTTATCTGGTGGGATCAGAATTGGAGGAAAGGTGGATTGAGCGAGCGTAGGATAGCTATCATTAAGGAATATAACTTTTACAATCAGCAGTATTGTGGCTGTGAGTTTAGTATGAGAAAAACAGAGACGCCGGAATCAAATTCTTTGTAATTTGTAGAATGTGAATGAGAGGGGATATTGTCTTTTTGTAATTGAATAGTCAAATATTTGACTATTTAGGAAATTCGTACTACCTTTGCATCCGTTAAGAGAAAATTGAGTAATGAATAGAGAAGGAAGCGAATTTCGTGAACTTATGTTGCAGGTATTTCGTACCCGAATGGCTTTTCGTCGTTCTATGCAACGGACATTAAAGAAAAACAATGCCGGAATTACATTTGAGATGTTGCAGGTATTGAGTAGTTTATGGCGCGAGCAGGGGATAACTCAACAGGTATTGGCAGAACGTACAGCAAAAGATAAGGCCTGTCTGACCAATTTGATGAATAACCTGGAAAAGAAAGGGTACGTATATCGTCAGGAAGATCCGAATGACCGGCGGAATAAACTGGTCTTTCTTACTCCGGAGGGAGAAAATTTTCGTGAACAGATTCGTCCGATATTGGACCAGGTATATGTGTATGCCGAACGTGCGATAGGATTAGAAGGAATCAGGACAATGATGTCGGAACTGAAAGCTGTATATGATGTACTTGAAAATAGCTAAAAAGGTATTGTGTGCAGCGATATGTTGTACTCCTACTATCGTGGAGGCTTCTTTACCTTCGGATTCTTTATTTCTTACACTCGACCGTCTTTTTGAATGGGGAGTTGAACATAATCTTCAGTTGAAGGCCGACCGGATTCAGCTGGAGATGGCAGAAGAACGTATCAAAACAGCTTCTTCCATGAAATTGCCGGACATTCAGATCGGTCTGAAGGGAGGTGTATTGGGGCAGCCTGTCGTCTTTGAACATGGTTTGTCTGATGCAACTTATCCGGATACACCGGATTGGTCACAGAATTATGCAGTGGATTTCACTCAGCCCTTGTATGAAGGTGGAAAAATCCGTTATGCGGTGAAAAAAGCCCAACTGGAACATCAAGCTGTATCTTTACAGACTGATGCACATCGTGCTGCATTGAAACTGGATTTATTGGAGAAATACATGTCTCTTTTCAGCTTATATAAACAGCATGAAATTTTGTCGCGCCAGATTGAAGAGTCGGAACTGCGTTTGTTTGACATTCGTCGGATGAAACGTGAGGGGTTGATTACGAATAATGATGTGCTTCGTAGCGAAATGCAACTTACACGCGACCGTTTGTCTTTGACTGAAGTTGAGAATAATATCAGGTTGTTTTCACAACAGCTTACTATTTTGTTGGGTATTAAGGAAGATTATCTGTTAAAACCGGATACCACTTTGTTTTCGATGCCTGTTTTGTTGGAGGATTATGAAGCTTATTGGGAAGAAGCATATCGGGAAGAACCTTCTTTGAAATGGCTTCGGAAACAGACTGAGTTGGCTAAAAATGAGGTGAAAGGAGTGCGTTCTGCATCGCTTCCTCAAGTATCTCTTTATGCATCAAATACATTGGCACGACCTATATCGCGTACAATGGCCGATTTGTATAATAATAACTGGAACATTGGTCTTTCTTTGTCGTATTCGTTGTCTTCACTTTATAAGAACAATCATAAGAAGAAAGAGAGTCGGCTGGCTGTTTATGCTCGTCAGAATGAGGAGGAACTTCAATTGCAACATTTGCGTGTAGAGATTCGTACAGCTTATCTTCGGCATCAGGAAGCATTGAAGGAGGTGGAGGCTCTTCAGCTTTCTGTACGTCAGGCAGAAGAGAATTATCGTATTATGCAAAACCGTTATATGAATCAGTTGGCAATTCTGACCGATTTGTTGGATGCGAATACGGTACGTCTTAATGTGGAGTTGCAGCTGACCAATGCCCGTACACGGGTTATTTATACTTATTATCAGCTTCAGAAGGTTTGTGGAAGATTATAAAAAGAAGAATATGTCACAAGAGTTACAAGTTAAGCATAAGAAATTAAAGAAACTACGTTTACAAAATATATTGTTGAATATATTATGTATTGTTTTGGCTGTCTCTGGTTTATGGTGGACTGCAACTTATTTTTGGAAGTATATTAATTATGAAGTGACCAATGATGCTTTTGTAGATCAGTATGTGGTTCCTTTGAATATCCGTGCTACCGGTTATGTGAAAGAAGTGCGGTTTAAGGAGCATCAGTATGTGCATCGTGGAGATACTTTGTTGGTATTGGATAACAGGGAGTATCAGATTAAGGTAAAAGAAGCAGAAGCAGCTTTGTTGGATGCCCGGGGAGCACAGGAAGTTCTGCACTCAGGTATTCAGACCTCGCAGACAAATGTAGCTGTGCAAGAGGCAAATATAGCTGAGGCAAAAGCTAAACTCTGGCAGTATGAGCAAGACTATCATCGCTTTGAACGTCTGCTGAAAGAGGAGTCTGTGCCAGAGCAGCAATACGAACAAGTGAAGGCTGCATATGAAGCTGCTCAGGCGCGATACGATGCATTGATTGGGCAAAAAAAGGCCGCATTGTCTCAGTATTCGGAAACCAGCAAGCGAACAACCAGTGCCCAGGCAGCTATCTTGAGAAAAGAAGCTGATGTAGATTTGGCTAAATTGAATTTGTCGTATACCGTATTGGTTGCTCCATATGATGGCTATATGGGAAGACGTACATTGGATGTTGGACAGCTTGTACAGGCCGGACAGGTAATTTCTTATCTGGTTAGGAGTGAAGATAAATGGATTACGGCTAATTATAAGGAAACACAAATTTCCAACATTTACATCGGACAGGAAGTTCGTATTAAAGTGGATGCATTGCCTGGACGTGTCTTTAAAGGGAGAGTCAGTGCTATTTCGGAAGCTACTGGCTCAAAGTATTCATTGGTTCCTACTGATAATTCTGCCGGTAATTTTGTGAAAGTGCAGCAGCGTATTCCGGTGCGTATTGATTTGGAAGATGTACAACTTGAAGATATGCAGAAATTACGGGCGGGTATGATGGTAGAAACAGAAGCTTTACGTCGATGATAAAGATGGCTCAATTGGGACTTCCGGTAAGGAAGTGGGTACCTGACTGGCTTGCATTGGCAAGTGTGTTTATTGTGATTTTGCCAGTGACAATGCTGAATGGTTCGTATACAGGAAGCATGCTGGAAGTTTCGAATACGTTAGGTACAAATACAGAAGATATAACAATGGGTTATTATGCTGCTTCTGCCGGTATGGCTGTAGCATATCCTATTGTCCCTAAAATATTGGATAGTTTTTCTGCAAAGTTTCATTTGCTGTGTAATCTTGTTCTCCAATTTTTTCTCAGTTGGATTTGTGCCCGTTCGCAGAATGTGGATGTATTGATTGTGTGCAGTTTTGTGATTGGTTTCATGAAAGGCTTTCTGATGCTGTGGTTTATCCGTTATGCACAGACGATTTTCAGTCCTAAGAAGATTCGAAGTGAATTTTATTCTTATTTTTATCCTTTGGTGTATGGAGGAGGACAGCTTTCCATGGTACTGACTGCAGAACTGGCTTATCGTTACAATTGGAAGTATATGTATTATTTTATGATGGCTTTATTGTTGCTGTCTATTCTGACTGTAATCGTTTGCTATCGTCATAATCGTCCTTTAAAATCCATCCCATTATCAGAACTGCATATACGGGAAATGTTTCTTATTTCTGTGGCATTGCTGATGTTGATGTATGTGTTTAATTACGGAAAGGTATTGGACTGGATGGCTTCAGAAAAGATTCGCTGGTATATTGTAATAGCTCCTGTTTTGGTCGCTTTTTTCATTTGGATTCAGCGACATTCCCGAAAACCTTATGTAAGTTTGATGCCGCTTTATCATACTAAAACAATTATCGGATATTTCTATATGATGTTGGTCATGTTTTTCAGTACGTCTACTACTCTGCTTACCAACTATTTGTCCGTTATCTTGAAAGTAGATACGACACATACTTATTCTCTTTATATATTTCTGTTGCCGGGATATGTATTGGGGGCATTTATCTGTTTTTGGTGGTTTCGTTGGCAACGTTGGCGCTTCCGTTTTCTGATAGCAGGAGGAATGGGATGTTTTGCTGTTTTTTTTGGAATTTTGTATTTTGGAATTTCGCCGGATAGCACGTATGAAATGCTTTACTTTCCTGTCTTCTTACGTGGAGTAGGGATGTTGACGCTGATTATAGCTTTTGCTTTGTTTGCAGTAGAAGACTTGAACCCAAAGTTCTTATTATCGAATGCTTTTTTTCTGATAATATTCCGCTCTGTTTTGACTCCTATTGCAGCTACATCTTTTTATAGTAATGTGCTTTATCATTTGGAGCAGAAATACATGTTTTCTTTGTCGGAAACTATGACGGAGGTGGATCCACTCTCTTCTATGAAATTTTCTCAGGCATTGACCAGTAATCTTTCTCAGGGGCATGGATATATGGAGGCTACTCAGCTGGCTACTTCAACACTTTATACTACTTTACAGCAGCAAAGCTTATTGTTAGCTTTAAAAGAAATGCTGGGATGGCTTTTTGTTGTGACATTGGTGATTGCTGTGATATCACGCTTTATACCTTTCCATAAGACTATTCGTGTAACATTTGCTAAAACAGGAGATGATATGGTATAAACTTTTGTGATAAAAAAGTAAAGGTCGGTAAACTATATGTACCGACCTTTACTTTTATTTTCCAAATTCAATAATCATAGATTGGTGTGCTGCTAAAATCAAGTTTTGGGTAAAGTCTACTTTTTTTCCACTTGAGATATCTTTCCCTTCCTTGTGATCTTTTGTCAAGATGTTGTAATGATTGTTGGGCAGTACTTGTTCTTTGTCGGTACTGTTTAAAACAATCATTTCGGTTTTGCTTTCATTAGTACGAACATACACGTATATTCCGTTCTGCGGAATATGGTACTTTACAGTTTTGTTTTCTAACATCTTCTTGTTTAGTTTTGATTTGCGGGTGCAAAGATATACAGCAGTCTTATCAAGTAAGAATAAAAATTGGGAAAATATGAGATTTCTTTTGTTTTTAATGACATAAATCAATAGTTTAGATTTTGATTTTTGCCTAAAAATGATATAAAAAAAGAAGAGACCCTTGATAAGAGCCTCTTCTTATAGTGTATAAATAAACATCTTTTAGATAAGGAATCCCAGTAAAATACCGGCAGCAACGGCAGAACCGATAACACCCGCTACGTTAGGACCCATGGCATGCATCAAGAGGTAGTTGCTTGGATCGTATTCCAAACCGACAACCTGCGAAATGCGGGCTGAGTCGGGAACTGCAGATACACCTGCGTTTCCGATAAGCGGATTGATTTTATTTTCTTTCTTCAGAACCAGATTGAATATTTTGACAAATAAAACTCCGGATGCAGTTGCGATTACAAATGATAACGCTCCCAATGCAAAGATTTTGATAGAGTCCATGGTAAGGAATTCGGAAGCTTGAGTAGAAGCACCTACTGTGAGTCCCAACAAAATGGTAATTGTGTCAATCAGCGGACCACGGGCAGTTTCTGCCAAACGGCGTGTAACTCCACTTTCTTTCAAAAGATTACCGAAGAAAAGCATACCCAGCAACGGCAGACCTGACGGTACAAGGAAGCAAGTCAGCAACAGACCTACGATAGGGAACATTACTTTCTCTGTATGTGATACAGCACGAGGAGCTTTCATTTTAATCAGACGTTCATGTTTGGTGGTCAGTAAACGCATGATAGGCGGTTGTATCACTGGAACTAATGCCATGTATGAGTAGGCTGATACAGCAATCGCTCCCATGAGGTTAGGTGCCAGTTTGGAGGAGAGGAAGATAGCCGTAGGACCGTCTGCTCCACCGATAATACCGATAGCGGCAGCTTGCATCGGATCGAATCCGATTGCCAGTGCAATCATATAAGCTCCAAATATACCGAATTGAGCGGCTGCACCGATTAGCATCAGTTTCGGATTTGATATCAAAGCCGAGAAGTCGGTCATGGCACCAATTCCCAGGAAGATAAGCGGCGGATACCATCCGGATGTAACTCCCTGATAGAGAATGTTGAGCACGGAGCCTTCTTCGTAAATACCTACTTTCAATCCGGCTTCCATATTGAATGGAATATTGCCTATCAGAATACCAAATCCGATAGGAATGAGCAACATTGGCTCAAATTCTTTTGCTACGGCAAGATAAATGAAGAATATACCGATGAGCAGCATGATAATATGCTGGTATGTTGCATTGTAGAAGCCGGTATATGTCCAGAAATCTGCCAAGTTATTTTGTAAAAAACTAACAAATTCTCCCATAATTATTCAATGATTATAAGGTCCGTACCTTCCAGAATAGATTCTCCTTTGCTGACATTGATTGCTGTCACTTTACCGTCGCGGTCAGACTTGATATCGTTTTCCATTTTCATGGCTTCCAGTATCATCAGTGTTTGTCCGCGTTTTACAGTATCTCCTTCTTTTACTTTAATTTCCAGAATAACACCTGGTAACGGTGATTTAATACCCGATTTACCACCACTTACAGCAGGTCTGCTGATTGGAGTAGGAGGTGCTGCCGGTGTAGTAGATTCAGTACGTACTACAGGTTTGATTTTGGGTTTAGCCTGTTTTTCCAATTCTACAGTGTATGAAGTACCGTTTACTTCTACACGTACGTTGTTGTCTTCTATATCGCCTACAGTTACTTTATAGAGATTACCGTTAATTTTATATTTATATTCTTTCATTGTTTTATTCTTTAGAGATTATTTTTTATGAGGCGTTTCGCGCAAAGTATAGATTTTTGAACTCCAAGGAGAATAGCTTCGTTTCACACGGCTGATGGTAAGGATGGTTTCTTCCACATCATGGTCGGCTCCTTGAGCTTCGTGAAGTGCCATTGAAATAGCAGCGATGATTTCTCCCGGTGCTTCTCCCAGTCCTTTTTCTTTTGCTTCTTGTTTATCTGTAATATTATGTGCTTTCATTGCATTGCGCTTACGCAAAACGATGGCTGTCTTACCGATAAATTTAAAGCAGATATAAAGCAGAATCAATCCTAAGAATACGACACTCATGGCAGAAATAGCCATACCGATTCCGGCTGGGTCGTGTTGTTCGAATTTATCCATTTTAGGATTGCTTTCTATCGTCTTGTTGTTAGTACTTGGAGTCACATACTTTTCAGCACTGTCGTCTTTTACCTCCCACTGGTTGTCTGCATCACTGACGCGTGCATACGATTGGTTGGCTTTTAGAATGCCGGCAGGTACTACAACCTGGTCCAGAAGTTTACGTCCCGAGTCATAAAGACCAATCCAGTTGGCATTGTTTTTGTCTAATACAAAATTGGTATGGAATGTTCCTCTTCTTGGAGTCCCGTCTGCCCAGAATAAAGTATGCTGGCGTGGTTTGATGCTGGTCAACACATCACCTTTAGGAATAAAATAGGTAACGGTATCTCCTGGCTGACTGCTTACTTTCAGCAGACATCCTGCCAGATCGGCTGTGCTATATGCTTTATTGAATATTTCAATCCATCCGCTGTGAATACCATAATCGTCTTGGAAGTTACTTTGATTGTCTACTAAGACTTCATTAATCACCAGCTTGTTGTTCGGTTTCTGCTTGGTGCAGGAACTGAAAACAGCCAACAGCAGCAAGGATAGGAATATTCCGGCTTTATGTTTGTTCATAAATACTCTTTTTTTAAGGTTATTACAATGGAATATTGCCATGTTTCTTGGCTGGATTGCTCAATTTCTTGGTCTGTAACTGCTGCAATGCACGAATGATACGGAAACGTGTATTGCGTGGCTCTATTACATCATCGATATAGCCATACTTGGCAGCATTGTACGGATTGGCAAACAGTTTGGTATATTCTGCTTCTTTTTCAGCCATGAATGCTTTAGGATCTGCAGCTTCTTTGGCTTCTTTTGCATACAATACTTCTACGGCTCCGGCACCACCCATTACTGCGATTTCTGCAGTAGGCCATGCATAGTTCATGTCGCCTCTCAACTGCTTACAGCTCATTACGATATGTGAACCTCCGTACGATTTACGTAAAGTAACTGTAACTTTAGGAACAGTAGCTTCGCCGTATGCATACAACAGTTTGGCTCCATGCAGAATGACTGCGTTATATTCTTGTCCTGTACCCGGAAGGAATCCTGGAACATCGACTAAAGATACGATAGGAATGTTGAATGCGTCGCAGAAGCGTACGAAGCGTGCACCCTTACGAGATGCATTGCAGTCTAATACTCCGGCAAGGAATTTAGGCTGGTTTGCCACGATACCTACAGACTGACCGTTGAAACGTGCGAAACCGATAATGATATTTTTGGCAAAGTCACGTTGTATTTCAAGGAATTCACCGTTGTCTACAATAGCTCCGATGACTTCGTACATATCGTATGGCTTGTTAGGACTGTCGGGGATAATTTCGTTTAAGGAATCCTCCAGACGGTCGATAGGGTCTGTACAGTCTACATAAGGAGGTTCTTCCAGGTTGTTCTGAGGAATGTAGCTCAGCAACTTGCGGATTAATGCCAGACCTTCTTCTTCGGTTGCAGCAGTAAAGTGAGTTACTCCCGAACGGGTAGAATGTACACTGGCACCTCCCAGATTTTCCTGTGAAACGTCTTCGCCTGTTACGGTCTTCACTACTTTAGGGCCGGTAAGGAACATATACGATGTACCTTCCATCATTAAAGTAAAGTCTGTCAATGCCGGAGAATACACTGCACCACCGGCGCAAGGACCAAAGATACCCGAAATCTGAGGAATTACTCCCGAAGCAAGAATGTTACGCTGGAAAATTTCAGCATATCCTGCTAGTGCATTGATACCTTCCTGAATACGTGCACCACCCGAGTCGTTAATACCGATACAAGGAGCACCCATTTTCATGGCCATATCCATCACTTTGCAGATTTTCTGAGACATAGTTTCCGACAAAGAACCTGCCGATACGGTAAAGTCCTGTGCAAATACATATACCAGACGTCCTTCAATTGTACCATAACCAGTTACGACACCATCGCCCAGATAATGTTTCTTGTCCATACCGAAGTTTGTACAACGGTGTTTGACAAACATATCCATTTCTTCGAAACTGCCCTCATCCAATAGCATGGCGATACGTTCGCGGGCTGTATATTTTCCTTTTGCGTGCTGTTTTTCGATTGCTTTTTCACCACCACCCAAACGAGCCTGGGCACGTAGTTCAATCAGCTCTTTTACTTTTTCAAGTTGGTTACTCATGGTATTAGAATATTTATTGATTGATAAATAAAAGATGGAGATTTCAGGCTTGCAGCAGCAAAGAGAGGAAAGAGTTGAAAGCAAAAGGTTAACACAAGATTGCATTCTGAACATAGCGAAGGGATAATTTCGGCAAAGCCTGTCTCATGATTGCATTTGAGATTTTCGCTACGTTCAGAATGTCAAAAACGATATTATCATTTTGTTTTGATACATCTCTATTTCTTTTTGCAGTTGCTGAATCCTGAAAAATCAGTTCATCTTCTGAAATTATTTTTCACATAATTCGGTCAGGATTCCCATTGTAGATTTTGGATGTAAGAATGCAATATTCAATCCTTCTGCTCCTTTGCGTGGAGCTTTGTCGATGAGCCGGATACCCTGGGTTTCTGCTTCTGCCAGTGCATTGGCTACTCCGTCTTCTACAGCAAATGCTACATGATGTACTCCCATGCCTCTGTTTTCTATAAATTTGGCAATTGTACTTTCCGGACAAGTCGGTTCAAGCAACTCCAGTTTGGTATCGCCACATTTAAGAAAGGCTGTTCTGACTTTCTGATCTTCTACAGTCTCAATATTATAGCATTTTAAACCAAGTACGTTTTCGTAATAAGGAAGGGCTTCTTCGATGCTTTTTACAGCAATACCCAAATGTTCGATGTGAGAAATTTTCATAATCGTGTTGTTTTTTATTGGTATTAAGCTTAAAGTTTCATTTATCAGTTGCACAAAGAAAGTAATTTTGTGCTGAAAAACGAAACTTTTGCAAGATTTATTTTAATGGGTGATGTTTTTTATTTTGTAGTGATACGGCGAGGATTAAATGAGATGAACGGGATGTATAATTATTGTAGATGATGGAAAAATTTTGTTTTTCAGTGATTTATCTTTTATGAAGTAAGTCCTTCCTTGTAATCGGCGACGTCGGATGCAGATTCGGCGTCGTTGGATGTATAGCCGTTGACGTTGGTTATATATTCAACGACGTGGGCTATATGCTTTATCTCACCATGTAAAGATACTTTATTTGCAAGATAAAATATGTACAGTGGAATAGGGGTTATGGTTATACGTAGATCTTGATAAGCAGTTTGTTCAGCCAGTTCCAGCGGATTTTAAACCAGCGTCGGCTACTGAGCTGCTTTCCCCCGAAACGTAGGATAAAATCGCGGTAACTGTATTTGCGGAAAGGAAGGCCGGCATCAATAAATTCAAAATGTGTATATTGGTGTTTGGCTGCGTATGTCATGGCGTTCCATACGGATAAAACTCCCGGATACAATCGGGCGTATGTCTTTCTCATACCGCCGGAGAACAGCAGGTAAGCGGTATTGCCCGAAAACAGGCAGACTGCACCTCCTATAATTTTGTTTTTATACCTGACTAAAAAGATTTTTCCTAACTCTTTGTTGCCGGATTGGCGGATGAGTGATATAAAGAACGAGTAATCGGGGAGATAACGGTGTATCTTGGGAGAATAATATTTTTTCAGCATAGAGAAAAAGGCTTTTACATCTTGCTCGTTGTGGGCAATGTCTATAACGGCTCCGTTTCTTATGCCGTGGTTTATCTGGCGCTTGCGAGATGCACTCATCCATTTGTCTATTGTTTCATGGTGGATGGAATTTCGCACGCGTAACCATCGTATCGGGAAGTATCCGTTCTGCCGGAAATATTTGTATCCGAAAAGAGGCTTCTCCAAATTGCGGAATTCGATAAGAAAGGACTGATCGGAAAATCGCCGGGTAAAATAGGAAAGAAACTCACCGAAAATTGCCTCTTCTTTGCCGGGTGTCGTAAAGTATTCTCCGGTGCCGTAAACATAAGTCTTATTCGTAAAGCCCAGCAGACGGAAGTTACGCCTTGTGATACATAATAATTTGCCGATGACTTTCTCTTTTTCCGTAGCTACCAGCATGATAGGCTGATATCCAGAGGTCTGTTCCAATACTTGAAACAACTCTGAAGAGTGGAAGACGTTCGAACCGGGCAGGGAGGGAAGATCTTTGGAATTATAATATGTAGTCAGTCGGATACTCATCGTTTTATGCAAATATATAATTTTTTGTTGAGCATTCCGAGTTTAACTCTTATATTTGTCTGGCTAAAACTTTTAATTTATGGAGAATTTCAGCGATTTACTCAAAAACAGACGCAGCATGCGTAAGTTTACGGAGGAGGAATTGACTCAGGAAGAAGTGGTGACTTTGTTGAAAGCCGCTCTGATGGCTCCTTCTTCCAAGCGCAGCAATTGTTGGCAGTTTATAGTTGTCGACGACAAGGAAACCCTCGACAAGTTGTCTCGTTGCAAGGAATCGGGCTCTGCTTTTCTGAAAGAGGCTGCACTTGCGATTGTAGTTGCAGCCGATCCTTTGGCCAGTGACGTATGGATTGAAGATGCTTCGGTAGCTTCTATTCTGATACAGTTGCAGGCAGAAGATTTGGGATTGGGCAGTTGTTGGATTCAGGTACGCGAACGTTATGTGGCTACCGGAATGCCGTCTGATGAGTATGTGCGTGCCATATTGGGGCTTCCTTTGCAGCTTCAGGTGTTGTCTATTATTGCCATCGGGCATAAGGGGATGGAACGAAAGCCTTTCAACGAGGAACATCTGCAATGGGAGAAAGTGCATATTAATAAGTATGGAGGACAGTAAGCATGGCTGTTAAGGTTTCTTCGCAAAAGGATACATATAAGGCTACGGCAGTTTTCCTGGTACTGATGGGAGTGTTGTATCTGTTGGACAAATGGATTGACTTCTCCGATTATAATCTGGATTGGGTAATGCAGAAGGATACCATGTTGCTGTATGCAGCTGTTACATTTCTGTGGTTTAAGTCGGACAAATCGGTAGGACTTATTTTAGCTGGTATCTGGCTCATTCAGAATATTGCATTGGTGACTGCTTTATTAGGACAGGTGTCAACCTATTTGCTTCCACTTACATTGTTGTTGATAGGGGTATTGCTCTATTGGCTGTCGTCCAAATGAAATAAAATGAAAGATGAATAAGGATAGACTGATGAAAATTGCACTGATTGGTGCAGGAAATGTAGCTACACATCTGGGAAAGGTCTTGAAGGAGAAAGGATATGAAGTCTGTCAGGTATACAGTCGTACCGAGCAGTCTGCCGCTGCATTGGGTACACTGTTGGACTGTGCTTATACTACTTCTCTGGAGGATGTAACGGCAGAAGCAGAACTGTATATCGTATCGGTAAAAGATGCAGTGTTGCAAGATTTGATTCCGGTACTGGTAAAAAGAAATCCGCAGGCCTTGTTTGTGCATACTGCCGGCAGCATGCCTCAAAGTGTATGGGAAGGTCATGCTGTACGCTACGGAGTGCTTTATCCGATGCAGACTTTCAGTAAGCAGCGACCGGTGGACTTTGCTGAAGTTCCTTTTTTTGTAGAAGCCTGTATGGCAGACGACTTGCATTTGCTGAAAGAGTTGGCAAGTACATTGTCTCCTAAAGTCTACGAAGCTACGTCCGAACAGCGTCGTTATCTGCACATAGCAGCAGTATTTGCCTGCAATTTTACAAATCATATGTATGCCGTGTGTGCACATTTGCTGTCTGCACAGCATTTGCCGTTTGAGGCTATGCTTCCGCTTATCGACGAAACGGCACGTAAGGTACATCACTTGTCGCCGGTAGAAGCACAGACAGGTCCGGCCTGCCGATATGATGTAAACGTCATCGAACGTCATCTGGAGATGTTGGCTTCCGAACCGGAACTGGCAGCGATGTACGAACAGATAAGTAAGAATATTCACAATTATACGATTTCTAAAAATCAGAAACCATGATAAATTACGATTTGACAAAAATAAAGGCATTGGTCTTTGATGTAGATGGTGTGCTGAGTGCGGAAACCATCGTACTTCATCCCAATGGAGAACCTATGCGTACCGTCAATATTAAAGATGGATATGCGCTTCAGCTTGCGGTGAAATGTGGGTTGCATGTAGCCATTATTACCGGAGGAAAAACCGAGGCTGTACGTTTGCGCTACGAAGGATTGGGTATCAAGGATATCTATATGGGGGCTGCTGTCAAGACCAGAGAATATGCCGATTTTCTTTCGAAATACAATCTGAAAGCAGAAGAGGTGCTCTATATGGGAGATGATATTCCCGATTATGAAGTCTTGGGTCTGGTAGGACTGCCTTGCTGTCCGGCTGATGCTGCTCCCGAAATAAAGGCGGTTTGTACATATATCTCTCATCGTAACGGGGGATATGGTTGTGGACGTGATGTGGTAGAACAGGTATTGCGTGCTCAAGGTAAATGGATGTCTCACGAAGCTGCTTTTGGTTGGTAAGAAAGGAGTTGGTTATGCTCGATAACTTGAAAAAATATAAGATAATATTGGCTTCCAATTCGCCACGCCGCCGCGAACTCTTGTCTGGCCTGGGAGTGGATTACGAAGTGAAGATTGTACCGGGTATAGACGAAACATATCCGGAGTCATTGAATGGAGAGGAAATACCGGTTTACATTGCCCAGGAAAAAGCGAATGCATATCGTGCTTCCCTGCAGCCGGATGAGTTGGTGATTACAGCTGATACGATAGTGTATGTAGACGGCATGGTGCTGGGTAAGCCTGTAGATGAGGCTGATGCCTGCCGTATGTTGCGCATGCTTTCGGGGCGTACGCATCAGGTAATTACCGGAGTTTGTCTGACGACTGTAGACTTTCAGAAGTCTTTTGCTTCGGTAACGGAAGTGACATTCGATACGCTGTCGGACGAGGAAATCGGTTATTATGTAGAGAAATACCGTCCGATGGATAAAGCCGGTTCGTATGGAGTACAGGAGTGGATTGGCTTTGTAGGTGTGACCGGACTGAAAGGTTCGTACTATAACGTGATGGGGCTTCCGGTGCAGCGCTTGTATAAGGAACTGAAAGAGTTATAGGTTTTTGCCTGTTTTATAGGTGATAACTGGGCTTGTAAGCAATTTAGAATATCTAAAAAACTTTTCTATATTTGCATAATTGTTTTACAATAGTTTTACAAGGCCAGGATATATCACCTATAAATGTTTTACAACGATGGCAACGGTCAAAGCAGTAGTACTTAAACATCAAAAGAAAGAGGATGATACGTGGAATGTAAAGATACGTATTACTCATGAGCGCAAAACAGCTTATTTAGCCACTTCTCATTATATAACGGTTGATCTGATTAACAAGAAGACTTTCGAAATAAAGGAAAGGAATAATCCCGTGTACGATCAAGTGATGCTTGATGTTCTAAAGATTCGCTCCGAATTGTCGGCATTAGGTAATCAGATAGATTGCTACACAGCAAAAGGACTTGTGGAGTTGATGAATGAACGTCTTACGGGGAAGGATAGGGGGATTCGTTTTTTTGATTTTGCAGAGAGGAATGTTCGTGATATGGAAGAAGCCGGCAAAAGGAGAAGTCAGTCTTACCATGCTATGTTGACAAGGCTTGAAGAATATGCAGGTCGCAATATTCTGTTTTCGGATATAACGGCAAGTTTCTTGACTGGTTTTGATACATATCTTCGTAATAAGGAATCCAGGAATGGAACAGGAAAGATATCTCAAGCTGGGGTGCGTTTGTATATTGGAATTATTCAAACTTTGTTTAATAAAGCAAAGCTGGAGTATAATGATGAAGATAGGGGATTGATACGGATATCCAATAATCCTTTCGCTAAATATAAATTGCCTTCAGCTCCAAAAACAAGAAAAAGGGCAATATCTCCGGAGCAGATTAGAGCTATAAAAGAATTGAAAATTCCGATAAATATGCATGGAACCTTAATAGCTCGTGATGTTTTTATTTTATCATTTCTGCTTTGCGGAATGAATACAGTTGACATGTATTATCTTGATACAATTCGTGATGGCCGGATTGAGTATTGTCGCCGTAAAACAGAAAATCGTCGTGAAGATAATGCTTTTATCTCTATTAAGATAGAACCTGAAGCAGAGCCTTATTTTGATAGATATAAAGATATGCTCTGTGATAGGGTTTTTAATTTCTTTACCAGGTACAGCAGCGATAAGCAATTTATTACTAAAGTTAATGGTAATTTGAAATGGATTGGTGAGCAGATTGGGATTGATGGGCTTACCTTTTATGCGGCTCGGCATACATGGGCAACCATAGCTCGGAATGAATGTGGCGTTTCAATGGACGATGTGGCTATGGCTCTGAATCATAAATCTGGATATGATGTTACTGATACCTATATAAAAAAGGATTGGAGCCGAATTGATAAGGCAAACAGAAAAGTGATTGATTTTGTATTTGCAAAAGAAAAGCCGGAGGATTGACCTTCGGCTTAATTTATATTTATCTGTTCCAGAACTTCATCAATGAACATGGATCGATAGTGTGGACATTCTAAGACTCCCTTGCGCTTTGCTTCCCGGTACACTTTAGAGAATAGCTTTGCTTTGTCTCGTTCGGTTACTGGTATCTCCTCGATGGGAGTTGTCAGAAACCGGCATCCCCAGCCTTTGCAGGTCGGGGAGAGCTGGCAGTGATTTGGGCTTGTATTTGATATAATACAATTTAGAACATTATTACTCATTTTTTTGTTCTTCCTTCTTTTGCAGTGCTTTTGTTTTAATTTCAATAATCTCATTATATAGAGTTGTATATTTTTCTTCTATTAGAGGATAAATATCATATTGGGAAAGGTTGCTTGGGCTTATAATATCTAATTCGTTGGAGTGTATTGTGTCAATATGTACTCTGTTTTTTATTCTTTCTACACATGTTTCTAAGTCTTCTAATGCACGATGTATAGTTTTTATATCTTTGCTTTTCAGCGAACAATCTAGACCTTGGTAGAAAAGTATTATAGCTGTGAATGGTTGTAATTTCTCTAACGTGATTCCTTTAACTCTATGTATATATGATTGCATCATATTTTCATTTGAAATACGTTCCTCTTTAGCTTGTTCAAGTCTTTTGTTTAACTCGGAGTTTTCTTTTTGTAATTCATTTTCTAGAATTTGTATATCTTCTAATCGTTGATGATATTCCATGGCAAGTCTTTTAATTCTTTCTTCGAAAGATTCATTTAGCTTATTAATTGAATTACGTGTGTCTATGCTATTGTAAATTTGCACACCTACAAGGATGGTTGCACATGCTCCCATAAATCCTGCCATAATTCCAACAAAAGTATCATTGGTCATATATACATCGATGCGTAGCCAACTGATAACAAAGGCTGCAATTGAAAGAGGTAAAGAAATCCATTGAATCTTTTTAAGCCACTTCATAAGATTATTTTTTATGATATACGAGTTGGATCGATTCTGAACCTTTTTGGTAGTCAACCCATAGGTTTACTCTTACTTTTTCGTTTTCCCAGACATAAGATGAATATAAGTCACCCGTGCTTGCGCTTACTTCCATTTTATGTGTTTCTGTTGGGATAAATCCTAAAATTTTGTCTGTAGCTTCTTTAAGCTGAATTTCTAACTGTGCGGCTTGTTTATCTGATAGGTTCTTCCAATCATACACATTATTAGAAACCTTTGGTTCTTGGCCGATAGTAGTTGTGTATTCTTTTACCAACTGCTCGTTCTGAGGTGCAGAGCATGATGTTACTAATAAAAAAAGTAATACTGTAATGATAGATGTTAGTTTCTTCATAGTTTATCCTATTTTATTTGATTTCTGTAAATTACATTTTTGACATAATAGTTGTAGGTTTTCCACGCTTGTATCACCACCTTTGGAGAATGGGATGATGTGGTCCAAATGTAGGTTTTCGGTGGAACCGCAATAGACGCATCTTCCTCCGTCTCTATTCCAAACCGCGTCGACTACTTCTTTAGGTATCGGCGGTCGCTTGTTTGCTTCTGGGAATATTTCCCCTTCATCCATGAGTTCTTGTAGCGCTATTTTCTCAAGTTCTTGTTTGCGCTTTTTTCTTAGTAATTTTTCCTTGATTTCTTCTATCTTTTCGCGTTCATGGAGTGCTTCAGCTTCTAACCTTTGTTGTTCCATTTGATTTTCATATTGAGAAATTGCTTCTGGTGAATAATTTATTTCTAGAACATCAGAGAAATCCTCAACTTGTTTTTGGGAACTTCTGTACATATACTCATAGATTGGTGCAAGTATGTGGACTATACACTTTTCTACGGGGTATTTGATAGATGCTGAACCGTGAAACGTTGTTTTTATGTATATGGGGGAGGATGTCTTTCCATCATGCAAAAAGACATCTGGCTTATTCCCTATATAGGTGATATATGGAGCATAGTTGTCCTTGTCTGTCCTAAAATGTTTAAATTTGAGAATCTGCTTATATTCGCTTATTGTTACCCATTCAAACATTGCAGGAAATAAGTTAGGATTGTCTTTAAGACCTATCACGCCCCATTTATCTTTGAATCCCTTATATGCAATATTTTCAATTTCTTCAAATGTGTAGTATTGTTTTGGGGTAACAGCTTCTTCTTTTATAACTTTCTTTTTACTGAGAATGTTGAAAAAATTCATCTTCTTCTTGGTCTTTGTAATTCGATGACATTAAATATCTGTTTTACGTCAGCAAGGTTGATAATCTTGTCTGGGTACATGGAGTTCAGTGAGTGTATCGTGATGGTGTGGTTTTCCACATCATGGTCTATAATGCGTTTGACCAGAATTCCCTCTGAATGTACTATGACAAAATCCCATTTGCGGAAGTGAAGCCTGCTATCTGCCCATAGGTGTGGCATTATTTCCCGGCACAGTAGGCGGTCGCCTTCCAGGATAGCATCCTCTGTTCCGTCATTCATGCTGTCTCCCTTCACTTCAAAGGCAACATAGTGCCCTTGAGCTTCGTGGTCTACTATATAAGGTATGGTAGGCAGTGTTGCCATGTATGCTGCATCTGCGTATCCGCAGAGGTATCCGGCTTGTGCGTATTGGCTCACGAGTGGTACACGTAGTATGATTGGTTCGTCAATGGGGGATGCTTCGTTCTCTGACTTTGGGGTATTGCTTTTTTCATCTGTCAATAACCAAATTTCATCTATCCCAAATTTTTCTTTTAATCCAACTTTTATTTTTTCAGAAACGGATGGATATTTCCCATTACGTGAATCAATTTTAAAAATACGATCAAGCACTTGTTGAGAAACTCCTATAATTTCTGCAAAGGCTTTAACGCTACCATTTGTTTGTTCTTGTACCAAATCATATATTTTTTTATTTGGTATAGGTAACTCATCGTAGTTTGAAATATATTTTCCCATATTGTTATTACAAACAAAGTTTGTATATTTGCATTAAACTTAAAATCTATATTGTTATGTTCTCTTATTACATTGAAAAACTTGTTTCTGCATATTTTGATGCTTTTAGTGCAGCCCTCCAGGAAATACATAAAAAGCAGATGGAAGAGTGCAATCAAGGAATGAAAGAACTTAAAAGGTTACTTCTTGAGGCAGCTGCTAATGAACAAAAGTAATTCATAAGCTTTATCGCTGTGTGGGATAGCCCTTTTTAATTCTTTTATTGTCCTTTTAATGTTTTCAGGTGATACATCCTTTATATGGAGGTGGAAGAATGTTGTTAATAAATCAACAGTTTCTTCTACCTTTTCTTTTTGGTTGAGGTTAATATATCCTTGTAATATATGTATTTGTAAGGATAATGCCCTGTTCCACTCTCTTTCTTCTATATAAAACCTTGCATCTTCAACTTGATATGTCAATGTATTACCAATGATGGCTATATATACATCTTTTGCTTTCTTGTCAAACTCCTCTTTTATAGTTCTTTTTATTTTATTCTCAATATCTATAAAGGTGTAAATCTGCCATCCTAATAATAGGGTTACTAATAGAGATAGTATCCCAACGAGTGCACTCATTCCATCCCATGTTAATGGTTCAGACCTGAGAAGTGATATACATATTGATGCTATCGATAGTAAAACAGATGTTCCGAATAGAATCCAAATGTTTTTCTTGCTCATAAGTGATAACTTTTGTTAAATATAAAACAAAGTTTGTATTAATATTTGTGGTAACAAACAATGTTTGTATATTTGCAACATCAAACAATAAACAATAAACAAAGGAAACGAAAAAACCTGAGAGAACCAAACGAAAGTGATAACTAAAAAGAGGTAATGCCATGAAACGATTCAATTTGAAACAGATAATGAAGGATGCTTGGAGAACATATAAGTATGTTGCTAAGAAGAAAGGAAAGACTTTCAGTGAAGTTCTGAAATCAACATGGAAACTTGCCAAGCTTCAAGTTTCAATGCAAAAAGTCATGGATTCAAAGAGCCAGCCTTTGTCCGGATGTAAGTCAGCTTGTAAGGCAGTCACCTACGATTGGACTGGTGTAACTGAGGCAACTATTTATCCGGACAACAACAGAGGTTACTTGGGTTCGAAGTATTGTGGAGATTAATCAGGATAACTCAATCCCTATCCGGCCAAAGAGCCTACCCTTTGATGTGGAGATAGGGAACCAGCTAAACCGATGATAGGCTAATTCGGGATGGGAGGCTTAACCCTCAAAAATGAAGCCGTGTTCTGGGCACGTTAAAGTAGCCGGCGCCGTAAGCAGTATGGTAGTGAGGTAATACCGAAACATACACACATAGCAGAGGCGGAGTACAAGCCGTGAAAGCAACCGATTGCGATGATATGAGCATAAGGCAGCAGCGGTAGATTAAGTTACATGTCCCGAACGGTCATGCAGTGAAGAACAGTAGCTGATAACTCCGGTGGGAAGAGCAGAGAGAGCTTATCGGGGCACGAGTAAAAACAATAATATTATGAAGAAGTTACTATTTCTCTGTGCATTATCTGTATTGGTAATGCACTTTAATCAAGACCTATCTGCAATGTATTGGGTAGGTTTTATCGGATTTATCATTACAGGTTTTATTGCTGCAAAAAGATTGGACTATGAACGAGTTGAAAGAGATAATAGAAGACATCAGAAAGACCATGAGTGAGTTTTCGGACTTGTTGGAGAAGCGTAATGCAGAATTGGAGCGTAGAGCTAAGTTTGATGAAGAGTTAAGCAATCAGATTCAAGAGATTTTAGGTAGGTATAAATAAGTCATATTGTGATAAAATGGTTATGAGCGTGCCGGGCTGTGAAGTTCGGCACGTTTGGTATCGTGGGCTTAATGACAAGGCCACTTCCAGATGAAGAAATGCAGGTTCGATTCCTGCTGGTACCACAAATCTTAAAATTGTAATGATATGGTAAAAATAACAGAAAACTGGGCATCGGCCTTGCGAGGGATGAAGGTCGGTGAAACTGTGATATTCCCCATTTCCTCTATTTCGTCGGTAAACACAACGATTTCCAGACTACGGTTGGAGATGTGTGTAGAAGGGGCAGATTGGAAAAGGGTAGGAGAGATAGATCGGAAGAAAGGTGAATTCAAAGTGAAGCGTGTGTCATGAATGCTTTATCAGAACGTGAGCATCTGGTTGCTGAACAGTATTGCAAGGGGCTTGCAGATAAGGAGGTGGCAGATAAGCTTGGGAGGTCTGAGTGGACCATTAAGGCACAGAAGCGCGACATATATCGGAAACTGGGGATAAGTAAAGATACAGAACTGGTATTATATATGTTCTGCGAAAAGCTGAAAATAAATTTCGATTTGAAGGAAATCCGTAAACATGGTTTAGAGTTGTTCTTTTCGATTATGCTGTTAATTGTTGCAGCTATGGACTACCATATGGATATGCGTAGGGGAAGAATACAAGAAACTGGAAGAGTAACAAGGGTTATAAGAACAAGGAGGGAAGTATGATTGTCGCTATTAATGATGAAATGTTATACCGGATTGTAGATTATGCCTCTGATATTGGAAGAATGCAAGAGCGTATAGAATCTGGTAAAGAACCCGAATTTATTTCCCAAAACCAAGCTCACAGCCGATTTGGAAAAGGGAACGTGACGAAATGGTGTAAAGCTGGATTGGTAAAACGCTATAAGGATATGGATGGGAAAATACGTTCCCAAGTAAGATATAGCCTTGTGGAGTTGAAGGCAGCTGCATTCAAGTGCAATTGTTTTAAAGAACTTACACCTGCAGCTAAGTATGAGATAACAAGTAATAATGAATGATTGCTTCTGATTAGGTCTGGCCGCCTGCTCAGAAGCTTTTTTATATTAACCACTTTAATTTTTTTTGATTATGGGACTTATTAAGAAACCGAATGAATTGCAAGTAAAGAGTACATTGTCAGCACTTATTTATGGACAGCCTGGTATGGGAAAAACAACTTTGGCACTGAGTGCACCGCATCCGCTTTTGCTTGACTTTGACGGTGGTGTTCACCGTGTAAATGCAGCACACCGTGTTGATACAGTACAGATAACCAAATGGGAAGAAGTAGATGAAGTGATGCATGACCCGGATATTGCAGGGTATCAGACAATCGTCATCGATACTGCAGGAAAGATGCTTTCCTTTATGGATAAGTATATCATGCAGAACAATCCGAAGATGAAGAAAGCCGATGGAACTCTTTCTTTGCAAGGTTACGGAGTACGAAAGAACATGTTCATCAACTTTGTTAATCAGGTTTCCTTGATGGGTAAATCAGTGATATTCGTTGCCCACGAACGTGAAGAAAAGAATGGGGATGAAAAGCAGATTCGTCCGGAAATCGGTGGCTCTTCTGCTGGTGACTTGATTAAGGAGCTGGATTTGGTAGGTTATATGGAAGCCATCGGAAAGAAGCGTACCATTTCTTTCAACCCATGTGAGAAGTTCTATGGGAAGAACACTTGCAATCTTCCGGAACGTATGGAGATACCGACTATAATCAATGAACAGGGAACTCCGACCGGAAGTAATGATTTTATGAGTAAAATCATTGAATCTTATTCAAATTACCAGGCTAAACAAACTGAACTTTCTTCCGAATATGAAGACCTTATGGAAGTTATCAAGGCACAGATAGAAACGGTTGTCGATGCTGAAACTGCTAACGAAGTAACAAAATCATTGGCTAATATGCAGCATATCTTCGACAGCAAGTTGCAGGCTGGCCAGCTTTTGAATAAGAGATGCAAGGAACTGGGATTGAAGTTTGACAAAATCAAGAAGGAATATGCAGCAGCCTAAGTACAGAATGTATCCGTCACTCTTAGATAAGTTTGAAGCTTATCTAAGGGCTGACGAAGAAGTGGAAAGCTTCTTCAATATTGATAATGAAACTGGTGAATATAAAAAGAGTCCGGAAGAGGTCGAAGCAGGGCTAAAGCAGTCATTGATTGATGCGATTAACCGTGTTCCTTTTGCCAGTGAAGCCGCTGATAAAGGTACTGCATTTAATGCGCTTATTGATATGGCTGTGCATAATGAGCCACATGTATCTAGTGAACGTGCTCCGTATTCTATAATCGGAGACCGTGAAACAAATATCGTTCAAGTGACATTCCCAGCAACAGAGTTGGCCCCAATGCGGAATTTTCTCTTTGACCGTAATTGGGTTATCGAGCAGGCCAAATATTTTGACGGATCAATAAGCCAATTGTATGTATCTGCAATCCTGCCAACCAAGTATGGTGATGTAGAACTTTACGGATTTGTCGACGAGTTGAAACGTGATGTGGTATATGATATCAAGACAACAAGCAGTTATACCTTCGGTAAGTATGAACACGGATGGCAACGTCATGTATATCCCTACTGCCTGATAGCTTCTGGTGAAATGGAAAGTGTGAAGGCTTTTGAATATACGGCTTTTGCCTTGAAAGGCGGGACCAGTCGTACTCCGCTTATTTCTGGGACACGTTATCCGGAATATTATACTTACAATCACGAGCAGACAGTCAAATTGCTTACAGGCCATGTAGAGCATTTTATTGAGTTTCTGGAGGCCAATAGGGAATTAATCACTGATAATAAGATTTTTGGAGAATGAGTCAGACAGCTATCCTTGTGAAGGAAAAGGGAGTGGTGAGGATTGACAAGCCTTTCGACTTCATGTGTAGCCAGCTTCGAAACGGTCGTTACAAACTTACCATTGAGCGGTACACTGAATCACGGACGCTAAGCCAAAACGCTTTGATGTGGCTTTGGTTTACGTGTATCGAACAGGAGACAGGAACAGATAAGCAGGATGTACATGATTATTACTGTAACCTTTTCCTCCGCAGGACAGCTTTCATTAACGGACGGGAAACGGTTATAGCAGGAAGCACATCCAAATTAAACACCTTGCAAATGACCGAATTCATGAACAAGGTAAAAGCTGATGCTGCAGTAGAATTGGGTATAACATTACCATTGCCGGAAGACCGGTATTATCAAGAATTTATCAACGAATATAAATACAGGAGGTAGGAAATGGAAATTAAAAAAGCAAAAGTAACAAAGGATAACACACTTGTCGCAACCTATAGTGATGAAACGGGTACAGTTACTGTGGAAGGAAAGAATCTTGTAACAAACGATCTTATTAATGCCTTTAAGGAACTTATCCCTCATATGGCTTTTCTTTGTGAACTGAAGGAGGCAGATGGAAAGTTAAGTCTTGATGAAATGCCGGACAATATAGAAAGTATTCTGGAGGTTTCCGGCTATACTGTTGGAGGGGATGGTGACAGTAGAGGGGTAACACTTACCGGAAAACGTTTCTTGAAATCAAATAAGGTACTTAATCTTAACGCGCCATTCACCAAGTTTGCTGACGAGAATGAAGATTATCAGTTTCAGTTTGAGCTGGAGCAGGCTATCGAAGCATGTAGTTACGAAGTAAATGAATATATCTTCAATAAGAAATGGAAAGTGGTGCAGCAGGAGCTTCCGTTTGCAGAAGAGCAATCACCTGTAGAAGTACAGGCAGACGCTATTCCGGAAGCAGATATTACAGTTCCGGCAAATCCGGACATTGCAGCTTTTCAGAAGGTGATGGATGAATCCAAGGTTACAATAGAGGTAAACGGAAAGCAGATTAAGCCACGTCGTTCCCATCGTTCTAAAACAACTCAGTTAGCATCATAATATTATGTTGTACCCATTTTGTGTAACGCAAACCCCGAATTGCTATAAGATATCTTTTCCATATCATGCAACACTGAAAGAATTGGTACACCGTATTCCAAGTGTTGCAAAGAATCCCAAGGCGGCTTATATGCCTGATGAACGGGCATGGAGAGTTTCACTTGAAGATAAATGGTATGTGGACAAGATGGGAGAGTGGGCTGTCTCGGCAAGGATATGCAGTCGTGTGCAACGATCCGTTTCCGCTAAGGCAGTAACGGACTATACCATTCCAGACCTTCCGAAGCTGACCGTTCCCCACGGATTACTTTTGGAACCTTACGAATACCAGAAAGAAGGCATTGCCTATGCCTTGCAGCATAAGCGGTGTATCTTCGGGGACCAGCCGGGACTGGGTAAAACATTGCAGGCAATAGGCACGGTTACGATAGCAAAGGCGTATCCGTGCCTTGTTGTTTGTCCGGCGGCTCTAAAGATAAACTGGCAGCGTGAGTTCAAGAAGTTTGCAGGAAAGCAGGCAATGATACTTGATGACAGGAACAAAGCAAGTTGGCACCGCTTCTTTGAGACCAAGTGTTGTGATATCTTCATTACAAACTACGAAAGTCTGAAGAAATTCTTTGTTCAAGGTGTGAAGGAAGATGCAAGGTTTACACTGCGTTCTATCACTTTCGATCCGCGTATCTCACTTTTCAAATCAGTAGTTATCGATGAAAGTCACAAGTGTAAGTCGAGCAAGACTCAACAGAGTAAGTTCCTTGAAGGTATTTGTAAAGGGAAGGAATATGTGCTTGAGCTTACAGGTACTCCGGTAGTGAACAACAATACAGACCTTATCCAACAGTTGAAGATAATGGGACGGCTGGAAGACTTCGGGGGATATAAGAATTTTGTTGAGAAGTTCTGTGCCGGTCCGAAGCAAAGCTCCAATGTGAAAGAATTAAACTGGAGGTTGTCTACTACTTGCTTTTTCCGACGAGAGAAAGCAAAGGTTCTTACACAGCTTCCGGATAAGTCACGGCAGTATATCGAGGTAGACATAACTAACCGAAAAGAATATGATAAGGCAGAGGCAGACCTTATTCAGTATCTCCGCACTTATAAGAATGCTGATGATGAAAAGATTCAGAAGGCTCTTAAAGGTGAAGTCATGGTAAAAATGGGAATACTGAAATCCATTTCTGCAAGAGGTAAGATTAAGGTTTTCTCTGAGTTTGTGCATGATGTCATCGATGGTGGTGAAAAGCTTATTGTCTTTGCCTATCTCAAGGAGGTTGTAATGGAGTTGAAGCAACTGTTCCCGAATGCAGTAACAGTTACCGGTGAGGATAATGCCATACAGAAGCAAAGGGCAGTCGACAGTTTTCAGAACGATCCGAATTGCAAGCTGATAATTCTGAACTACAAGTCAGGTGGTACAGGGTTGACATTGACTGCTTCCAGCCGTGTAGCATTTATTGAGTTCCCCTGGACATTCAGTGATTGTGAGCAGGCAGAGGATAGAGCTCATCGAAACGGGCAGAAGAATAACGTGAACTGCTATTACTATTTAGGGAAAGATACGATTGACCGCTATATGTACGATGTAATTCAGACCAAGAAGAATATCGCCAACGGTGTTACCGGTACAGACGATGTTGTGAAGGAGAGTGTGGTAGATATGGCTATGAACTTGTTTAACCAAAGATTATGAGAAATATATTGCAATCATTGAAAGAAAAAGTTGATGGTGGGAAGATTACTCTCAGAGAAGCTGCTATCAAATTGTATGAGTATGGATGGACAAACTTTATAGATGAAGAAACTACAAGAAGGTTGCTTAAACTGTAATGATATATGAGAAAACAGACTATTCCGTTATCAGAGAGTCAGATACAGCATGATTGCCTTGTATGGTTCCGTCTTCAGTACCCGAAGTTGGCTTTGCTTCTCTTTGCAGTTCCGAACGGTGGACGTAGGGATGCAAAGACCGGAGCGAGGATGAAGTACGAAGGGGTAATAAGGGGTGTCGCTGATTTGATACTCCTTGTACCTAAAAAGGGATACGCTTCCCTCTGTATTGAGATGAAGACGCCGAAAGGCGTACAGAGTGATGGACAGAAAGAATGGCAGAGAGAAGCAGAGAAGTACCGCAATCGGTATGTGGTTTGCCGTTCCCTTCCTGAATTTATGAAAGCAGTAAACGAATACCTACTATGACCTATATAGAACTAATCAATAACTTTTGGTTCCTCGATGAGGACTGGCAATTTACCTGCTGTGAAACGAGGCTTTATTTTTACTTGTTGAAAACAGCGAATCGTTTAGGCTGGGTGGATAGCTGGACACGTAGCGATACAAAGGTATCGTCTGACGTGGGAGTGTCGGTCAATTCGATGAAGAACGCAAGAAACAGATTGGTTCAAGCTGGTTTGATAGTTTTTAAGGCTGGTGGAAACGGGCAACGGGATAAAACAAAATATCAAGTTGTATGTGATTTTAGGTGTCAGGATTTGACACCTAAACTTGAACCTAAAGTACAACCTAAACTTAACCCTAAACTTGAACCTAAAGTACAACCATATAATAAGACTAAGAATAAGACTAAGAATAATAACTCTGGCGAGTTATTTACGCGCGAGGAAGAAAAGCCCCAAAAGCCAAAAGTCCAGAAGCCGGAGTTTATACCTCCGACACTGGAGCAGGTAAAAGCCTATTTTGAGGGTAAGCTACCGGATTGGGAACAGCAGGCAGAAATTTTCTTCTACCACTTCGATGCCCTAAACTGGAAAAATACTAATGGCGCCAAAATTGAGCGCTGGGATAGCAGGGCTAATCTTTGGATAATCGAAAAACAACTTCAAGATGGAAAACAATCTGAAAACCGTAAGGGAGATAATCAGTCAAGTACGGATGCCGGAACGACAGGAGTACTCAAGGCAATCGAATTGTGATGCCAGACGAGCAGAAGCATATTGGAAAACCAAACTCGTGGAATGTATGTGCAGTGTATCTCCAGAATTTATTGTTGATGACAGAAATAGAAAGACACTTGATGCACTATATCGATGGGTTTGGGAGAGAGCCGGCCGAATGATGAATGGTAGTCTTGATCCAAGCAAAGGCATATTGCTTTGTGGTCCGATAGGAACCGGAAAGTCTACGTTGATGAAGGGGCTGCAGAAGTATGAAAGTCTGGTAAACCGATATGCGTTTGCATTTAGTAGGAAAGATTTAGGTTTTGCGTTCGTTTCTGCCGCTGAAATTTCGCTACGCTATGCGGAGCAAGGAATAGACGGAATAATGCGATATACGCAACGTGACGGGGCTATAGGGCTATGTATTGACGAACTTGGACGTGAACCTTCAGACGCAAAGCACTTCGGAACCGGCTTGAACGTAATTCAGACTGTCCTTCAGCTTCGGTATGAGTTCCGATACGAATACTGCACTCATGCTACTACTAACCTTGAATTAAATGACATTCCGGCACGGTATGGCATATACATAGCCGACCGCTGCAAGGAGATGTTTAATATCATCCATGTTGATGGTGATACGAGAAGAAAATAATATTAACCTAATAACCGCTTCAATTATGTCAAATTTTGAAACAACAATCCAGACATATCTGGATAATCGTGCAAAGGAAGATTCTCTCTTTGCCGAAACCTATAAGAAAGCAAACAAGAGTATCAAGGAATGCTGCAAGTACATTTACTCGCAAGCCCGTAAGATGGCCAAAGGCTCCAATTCAGTGGGCATTGATGATGCAACAGTTTTTGGTTGGGCCGTGCACTACTACGATGAGGATAATATCAAAGTTGATGGAGTGAAGGAACAGGTAGAAGTTGCCACTCCGGTTACTACTCCAGCTCCGTCAGAAAAGTCAATACAGCAGAAACCTGCCAAAAAGAAAACTAAACAGGAACTCTTCGATGAACGCCAGTTATCACTATTCAATTTTGATGCATGAGACCAAGAACAAAACGCGAAAGGCTGGTGGCCGAATTGAGCAGTAAGCTACCAGCTATTACAGAAGCGCAGGTACGATGGGGAAAGAAGCATTGTTTCCCTCATGTAGCCTACCGATGTAAGGATGAAATGTGGTGCGGAGACTGCGGCAAGATCTGGATAGATACTACCGGTCAGAAAGACGGAAGCATACGTTGTCCTTATTGTGGTGAAAAATTGGAAGTAAAGGTAAGTCGCAAAAAGAAGGATAATTCTGAGAGCTATCTGACCATAGCCACAATCTCAAAAGACTTTCAAGTGCTTCGCCATTTCTTCATAGCCAAGTATGCAAGAAAAGAACGTGATACCCATTATTTCATCGATGAAGTATGCCAACAGTGGATAACGGCTGATTGCAAAGAAACGGTTATAGCCAAAGCTATGAACATGGGAAGTAGAGGTTGGATGCATACTTCAGACATGAGTATCAAGCAGAACGGGAATATATACTGTCCACATTCGTATGACATAAACGGTTATGTATATCCGAAAGTCAAGGTTCTTCCTATTCTTCACAGAAATGGGCTTCGAACTTCGTTTCATGGTGTTACTCCAGCCATATTGATACGCGCTTTGCTTGGGGAAAGTAAATATGCAGAAATGCTTCTGAAGACAAAGCAGTACAGCTTACTGGAGTTCTATATGTATCGTGGATGCTTGTCCCATCCGTGGACAGTGAATATCTGCAATCGTAACGGCTATATCGTAAAGGATGGCTCAATGTATGATGATTACTTGCGTCTGCTTGATTATTTCCATCTCGATACCCATAATGCTCATTATGTTTGTCCGAAGAACTTGAAGAAGGCTCATGATAAGCTTCTGGAACGGAAGAGAAAGATAGAAGCCAAAGAGCGTGCTGAAGCAGATCGTAAAGCGCGGATAGCAAGAATGAAGCGTATGAAAGTAGATATCCTTTCTTTCATCCGCAAGATTCAACCGTTCTTAGGGCTGGTGATTGAAGATGATGATATTGTTATCCGGCCATTGGAAAGTATAACCCAGTTCTATCAGGAAGGTAAGGCCATGCATCATTGCGTTTATCAGAATGAGTATTACAAGCGTAAAGATTGCCTTATTCTGACAGCTCAGAAGAATGGAGAAAGGTTAGAAACTGTAGAAGTAAACTTGAAAACATTTAAAATCATTCAGAGTAGGGCCGTTTGTAATAAGACAAGCGAGTACCACAACCGAATTATAAGTCTGGTGAACCGTAATATGGAAGTCATAAGGAGGGCAGCATCATGACTATAGATAAAAGACAAGCTTTAAAAGTCTATTATGGTTGGGCTAGGATAGGCAAAGTTCGCAAGAAACGTGCTCTATCCATCATATTTGAGAACGAGAAACAAGGCTGTCGGAGTGATAGGGGTATGAGAGTATTATCTACGATGCAGAACACCGTAATTGAAAGATACCAATCGGATGGAGAGATGGCAGATGGTAAGCGACAGAACCGGATCTTTACCGAATACTCCTTGTTCCTCGATGAAAAGCCGATAAACGGCAGTCTTGAAAAGATACTCCAAATAAACAACGAAGCAGACAAGAACCATGTATCACGAGCTATGCGTGATAGGATATCCGAAGCATTACGAAATGCCTTCATGCTGGCAAATCCCGGATATAAAGAACCTAACGGACAACTTGAATTAAAATTTGAATGAGTAAAACAAAACTATATTACCTATTCCTGGCAATCATGTGGTGGCTGCTGGGGTAGGTGGAAAGGAGATAATTATGGAATGGATGTATAAAAACATTAAAATAGTAGTTTATTCTGATGGCTCTTTTGTATTTAAGTACAAAGATTCTGAGTACACCTATTATTCATTAAGGGAAGCTAAAGGTAAAATTGACTCTCTTGTTTCTGAATACTATACTTTTACTCAGAAAGATATGAATAAGTTAATGAAGAAACTTGATAATAGAGAAAAAGATCTGGTTCGTTCTTTATATCAAGAGATTGATAAACATACCAATAATGCTTATTGTGGAATTGGAATATGTGATGAAGATTGGAGTTGGGAATGGGATTTTAATAAATAAAGTTATGACAAAAGAAGATATTGAAAAAGCAGCAGTAGATAACTGTGTTTTTGAGAATAGCATTTTTAATCCTGAATTAACCCCGTATTATGAACAAGGGTTCATAGATGGTGCAGAATGGCGCATCAGCAGCATATGGCATGATGCAAGCGAAAAGCCTGAAAAGAAATTCGCATTAGTTGAATATAAACAATTCCCAAAAGGACATGGATACTTGGTTGTTCCTGATGCAAATGAGGTTATTGATAGTATATCACGCTATGCGTACATCGAAGACTTAATACTTAATACGGAGGAATGAATATGAACCAGGTAAAAGTTAAAATTGAAACAAGTGTTGAAACCACATTAGGCGATAAACCGGTTAATGAGCTCCTGAAAGATATTACTGATTTGTGTCACGAAAGATTGGAATACTCAACATCAAAAAATGAAGGGTGTGAGATGCTGTATGAAGATGGTGAATATGAAGATTACAGAAATGACATGGAGGACAGGGTATCTGTTCTTGAAGGGGCACTTTGTCGCATTTTAGATTTGTTGGAGGACTGATACATGAAAGCCATATCCATCAAACAGCCGTTGGCGATAAGGCTTGTCAACGGTTGTTTGATGAGTCAAAAGTATTATTTATTGAAATATGTCAGATAATTT
>NZ_JAPZVM010000008.1:0-147767 GCF_027529745.1 Phocaeicola acetigenes | reverse complement strand
GACCGGTGTTTGGAAACGCATGTATACAAAGGCTGCGCCTAAGCAAATTATGACACTGGCTACAAACCAGGGCCAGTAGATAAGATATTTGAAAATCACGCGGTAGAGGTTAAAATCTTCCTCTTTCTGTTCCGGTGTATCGAATAGGTTGTTTTCGTTCATAAGATTGTTTTAAGTTTTTGAGTTTGTTTTTCAGATAACGAGGTTTCAGTTGACAAGGAAACAAGGCCTCGTCAACTTGTTACCTGATACCTTGTTGACTTAAAAAATTATTTTACAAGCGTAGCAATCAAACTGGCAATGGATACCAGGATAGAGGTGGCCGAGATAACGACACTGGTGGTATTACCGATTTCAGAGTTTTTGGCCTTGGTCTTATTGGGAGTGACATACAGGATGTCGTTCTGTTGCAGATAGAAGTAAGGGGAGAGTACAATGTCGGACTTGGTGAGGTCGAGCATTACAATCTCACGTTTTCCCAGTGCGTCTTCACGAATGAGTTTTACATTGTCGCGTACACCGTATACGGTCATATCGCCTGCCATGGCAAGGGCTTCGAGTACATTGACTTTTTCATTGGATACGGTAAAGGTACCCGGTCGAGTGACTTCACCCAATACTGAAATCTTGTAATTTGCCATGCGTACAGTGACGATGGGAGTTTCTTTCAGATACGGTTTAAGGCCTTCCCGAATCAGGGCTTCGGCTTCATTTTTGGTCATACCGCCTACCTTGAGTTTTCCCAATACAGGGAAGTCGATTTCTCCCTGATTATTAACTAGATATTGTTGCAGGGAGGGTTGGGTAGTAGCGTTAATGTTTGCAATGGCTGCGTTGAGTGGGGTTTGTACTGTAAGGTTGAAAGGAGCTGCAGCTTGTGGGTCTGTGGTATTGACCGTAATGCTCAGCAGATCCTTGGGCATAATCTTTGCATCGTAGAGAGGAATTTCCTTTCCGTAGGAGTTTACGGTTTCGGGATCCTGCATGTAGGGTACTTTCTTGTAAGAGGAACATCCTGCCAGAAAGATACCGGTTGTAGCGATTAGGATAAAATGTTTTAGCTTCATATTTTTAAAGTTCTTTAGATTTTTAGTTTTTGAGTTAGTTGACGAGGCAGTTATTAGTATAAGTTTTTAAGTTCTTTAGTTTATAAGTTTGCGTGTATAAGTTTTTGGTTTATTACTGTTTTGAGATTAACCAACTAAAAAACTTATAAACTCAAGAACTCATATTAAGTTTTTAAGTTGGTTGGTGTTCTCAAACTTACAAACTCAAGAACTAAGAAACTCATAATCTCTTGTTCCCTTGTCAACTTGTTTCCTTTACTTCTGTTTTCCGAATACTCTGGCAAAGAACCCTTTCTTTTTGGGGGGATCGTAGTAGCTTTCTTCTTCGTATTTGCGCATGAGGTCTTCGTAGGAGAGTTTTTGGGTGACCATTTCGTAGATGGTTCCCCAGTCGGGCAGTCCTCCGAGGTTGCGGTCGTCGATGAAGAGGTCTGCCTTGAGCTTGCGCGAATAGTGACGGTTGGCTCCTTTTTCCTCTTCGGGGTAGTCGCGGTTGACGGCATAGAACTCGATGCCTCGTTCGCGGCAGAAGGCGAGTGCTTCGTCGAGCAGCCGTCCTTCGCGTACGGTCCAAAGAATGAGACGGTGCCTGTCCTGCTGCAACCGGCGCAGGGTTTCGAAGGCAAAGGGTATTTCCCTGCCAATCTCCGGGTATTTGTGTTCGACTAGTGTTCCGTCGAAATCGATGGCTATGATCATGTTGAGTTTTTAAGTTTTTTAGTTTTTAAGTTAGTTGACGAGGCGTTTGTGTAAGTTCTTAAGTTTTTAAGTTAGTCAACAAGGTATCAGGTGACGAGTTGACGAGGCTTGTTCTTGTTCCCTTGTCAACTTGTCCCCTTGTCAACTATCAATTGTCAACTGTCAATTGATAAAGAGTCATCGCCTGCATGAGTTTGAGGTTTCTGCGGCACATCCAGGGGAAGGTGAGGCTTCGCAGAGGGATCTGATATTCTTCCACAATCTGATAGAAGAGGGGCTGGCTGAGCAGCTCGGGGTTGTGTGCCAGCAGGAGAAAGGCGTCTTTGCGGAAGGCATAGAAGACGGCTTTCTTGAGCTCGGGCAAGGTGCCGGCTTCGGTCTCCGTGAAGATTTGTACGGGCTGTGGCAGTCCTGCCTGACGGAGGCTCTGGAGCGCCTCTTCCTGTGAAAAGCTTCCGTCTGTATAGAGCACAATCTCCCTTCCCCCAACTTCTTCCTGCAAAGTCTGCATATCTTCGGGAAGAACCGATTCGGCTTTCCGGCTGATGGCTGCAAACTGCTTGCGAAGCTGTGCACGGGTGACCCGTTTCACTGCAGAGAGGGTATAGAACATGTAACGGACGATGTATTTTTCTCCTCTCAGAAACGAGTCGTACAGCTCGTAATAGAAAGCTTTCATCTTCCGCATTTGCGCAAGAAGCTTTCCGGATTCTACGGGAATAAGGTCCGATTGTTCAAATTCCACAAGGGTGGAGGAAATGAATGACATTTTGTACAGATTTCTTTGTAGGTTTGATTTACTTAGTTTAGGTTTGTTAAAAGATAGAAGGATATACCTTTCTCTCCTCCCCAGTGCGTTTAATTTACTGGGAATCAATTCTGTTTTTTCGCAAGTAGAAAATGGGTCCGGGAGTACTTCTGTTTAAGAGGTGCCCCTATTCCGACAGATGATAATTCATAGTTATGTAACTTAAAGACCTAAATTGTAAATAAAGACTAATATTCAAGGGCTAAAAGTCTACTCTTACACGAGAAATCAAAGAAAAAATGTATATTTGCGCCAGAAAATGACCGCTTGTTCGGCTGTGAGAGCGCACCTCTTAAACAGAGGCGCGCTTTTTTATTGTCAAAATAATTGAATGAGTGGGAAAAATCTTGTGTTTAGCCTTATTTAAGATAAAAACCGCCGTATTTTGGGGAAAATTCCATTTCTTTATAAAAGACTACCGGATTATTTTTCTTCTTCGGAAGGGAAAAATGGGAATCGGTCCGGGAGATTGTGAAACCAAAAACAAAAGGATATGAAGACAAGAGGACAACAAATAAGGGCTTTTTTACTGCTTGCCCTTTTCCCGCTTTTTTCGTGGGCACAGACTTATACAGCATGGTGGAAAGAAGTGGAAACCTTGCAACAGAAGGATTTGCCGAAGTCGGTAATCGGGGTGTTGGACAAGATTTATACCAGGGCGGAGACGGAAAGAAATTTGCCGCAGATGATGAAAGCCTGGCTGATGCGGGCACAATATAGGGGAATGATTGCTCCGGACAGTATTCCGGTGGACCGGAAACAGCTGGAGGACTGGGCGGAGAAGGAAACGGAGCCGCTGGGAAAGGCGGTGCTCTACAGTCTCCTGGGAAGCAGACTGGCGGAACAGGGACGGGAAGAGGATGTGGACAGCGCACTGGTGTATTTCAGACGTTCGTTGGCGCCGAAGGAGGTGCTGAAGGGTGCTTCGGCTGCCGACTTTGTACCGATGACACAGACGGGAAAATTGAGTGAACGCTATCTGGGTGACTCGATGTACGACCTGCTGACCAGGGAAGCAATACGTGCCTTGAACGGGGCATGGCGATGGAACCGGATGGAGAAGGTGCAGGAGGAGATTGTACGGATGTATGATGACCTGCTGGCTTTTTACGGGAACGGAAACCGGGAGGGCTTCCTGATTACACAACTGGCAAAGGCGGAATGGCAGGCACAGCGTGGAGTGGCAAGAGAGCGTTTCCGGCTGAGCGGAGAGGAGTATGGCAGTCTGCTGGAGAAATGGAGCCGGGAGTTTGCCGATCTGGAAGTGTGTGCAGAGGTGTATCTGAGACGGGCTTTGCTGTATGAACAGGAAGGGGACTTGCGGAAGGCATACCAGACTGCGGAGAAGGGATGGAAGAGGTATCCCAAGGCTGAAACGGTGAAGGCGCTGAAAGGGGTGATGGAACGGATAGAAACACCGGCGCTGCAGGTAGAGATTCCGTTTGTGTATCCGGAGGAGGAAGCGGAACTGAGGGTGACTTACAAGAATCTGACAGCACTGCGGATGGAGGTGTATCGCCTGAATCTGACTCCGCTGGAAGTAGAGAATAACCGGCAGGACGAGTATAAACGATGGGTTAAGAAGTTTGGAAAGCGGACCGAGGTGCAGCGCTGGCAGCTGAAGCCGACGGAGGATTTCCGGCAGACGGATACGGTGATACGCTGGAGAATGCCGGAGCCGGGGATTTATCTGCTGAAGACAGCGCCTGAAGGGTATGCGGAGAAGGTGGATTATACGGTGTTGCATGTGTCGCCTTATCAGTGTGTGGCTTTGACGGCTGAAAAAAACTGTTATGAGGTGGTAGCAGTGGACAAGCGGACCGGACAGCCGGTGCCGGGCGCGGAACTGGTGATGTATGAGGAGAAGAACGGTACGTATCTGGTGAAGAAGACGGACAAGGCGGACGAAAGAGGAAGTGTACGGATAGAAGTGCCGGAGGGCAGGGAGCTATTGTGCAATGTGCGGACTCCGGGGAATGACTTTATGGCCATCGGGTCTCTGTCTTTGTACAGGCAGACAGTAGCCTCAGAAAAGGAATGGAGAAGAAGGACATCGCTCTTTACCGACCGTTCGCTGTACCGGCCGGGACAGACGGTACGGGTATCGGGTGTGGTATACCGGCAGCGGGGGGACTCGTTGCAGGTGGCTGCCAACGAGACGGATGAAGCGGTGCTGGTGCTGCACGGAAAGGAATGGAAGAAAACGGCTGTGCGTACCGATGAATGGGGTACGTTTGCTGCGGAACTGGTGTTGCCGCAACAGGTGCTTCCGGGAGAGGCACTGGTGAAGGCTTTCGGAACTTCGGCTTATATAAAGGTAGAAGAATATAAACGGCCGACTTTTGAGGTGACGTTTACACCGGTGGAAAAGGCGTATACCTGGGGGGACAGTCTGCGCGTGGAAGGACGGGCACTGACTTTTGCGGGGGCGCCGGTGCGGAATGCGGAGGTGGACTTCCGTATGACGCGTGCCATGCGCTGGTTCTGGATGCCCGGCGGACAGGGAGAGGAGATTCAGCATGGAACGGTAAGGACGGATGCCGAAGGACGGTTTGCTGTAGAGGTATGTCTTACCCGTCCGGAGAGTGAAATGTTCCGGAAAGGATCCTATTTTTATTATGCGTATACGCTGAAGGCGGAGGTGACCGACGGAGCCGGAGAAACCCAGGCAGGACAGATGGTGCTGCCGGTGGGCAGTTGTTCCATCGGACTGCAGATAGAGGGACTGCGCGAAACAATGGTGCGGGAGAAGAAGGAAGAGATGGTCTTCCGGGTACAGAACCTGAACGGAATGCCGGTGGATACGGAGGTGACTTTCCGGGTGTTTGAACGGGGAGAAGACGGAAAGAAAGGAAAGCTGGTGTACGAAGGGAAGCGGAAGGCACAGGAAGCGTTCTCGCCTGCCGCTGTGTGGAACTTGCCCGACGGTATGTACCGGATGGAGGCATCGGCCTGTGATGAAGCCGGAAGAGAAGGGAAGACGGAGCAGGACTTTGTGTGGTGCTCGCTGCATACGGGACGGATGCCGGTAGTGGCAACGGAATGGTTTTACCGGGATGAAAAGGGACCGTGGAGCGAGGAGAATGCGGTGGATCTGTATGTGGGAAGCAGCGAAGACAGTGTGTATCTGTTTGTAGATGTGTATACTGAAGAGGGACGCGTCGGATCGGAACGGATGAATCTGAGCAACGAGGTGGTGAAATTGTCGTATCCGTACCGGAAGGAGTATGGAGACGGGGTGATAGTGAACATGGCCTTTATGAAGAAAGGGGTATGGCACAGCCGCCAGGAGCGTCTGGTACGTCCCGAACCGGAGAAGCAGCTCCGGATGAAGTGGGAGACTTTCCGCGACCGTCTGACTCCGGGCACACAGGAGGAATGGCGGATGCAGATTGTGGACAAGGACGGCAAGCCGGTGCGTGCCAATGTGATGGCAGTGCTGTATGATGCTTCGCTAGACAGACTGTACGGACATAGCTGGGGATTCGGACTGCATTTTAACCGTGCAGTGCCGTATGTGTTTACGGGAACGATGTGGAACGGACAGCGTGCGGGAATGTATGTGCCGTTTGCATACCATTATGCAGGTAGTGGACTGAGGCTGGATGAGTGGGGAGACTACAGCAGGCTGTGGAAACCGACATTCGGCGATTATGAAGAAACGGTTCAGATTACGGAAGATTGTGTATTGGCAAGGCCGGCGTTTTCGAGAAATGCGGTGGAAGTGAAATATGCGGCACCGAAGAATGCGAAGTTGACGGATGTGGTCTTTGAGGAGGAAATGGTGCCGGTAGGAGGAAATGGAGAGGCAACGGCAGAAGGACCGGATGCTCCGATAGACATGCCGCTGAGAACGAACTTTGCCGAGACGGCTTTCTTCTATCCGCAACTGCGTACGGATTCGGCAGGGGTCGTGAGCATGGTATTTACGTTGCCTGATGCCCTGACGACCTGGAAGTGGATGGGATTTGCTCATACAAAAGCTATGGACTACGGACTGATGACGGATACGGTGGTGGCTTCGAAGCCGTTTATGGTGCAGCCTAACTTGCCGCGTTTTGTGCGTGCCGGCGACCGGGCACAGGTGGCGGTATCGCTGGTGAATTTGTCGGAAGAAGAGGTGAAAGGGACAGTTCGTCTGCAACTGACCGATCCGATGACGGACAAGGTGGTCTTTTCTGCCAAAAAGAAATTCCGTACGGCAAAGGGAGAAACCGGACAGGTGTATTTCGATTTTGAGGCTGGCGGACGCCATGAGGTACTGGTGTGCAAGGTGGTGGCGGAAGCCGGTGCGCATACCGACGGCGAGCAGCGGTATCTGCCGGTGCTGACCGACAAGCAGTGGGTAACGGAAACAGTTCCGCTGCAACTGGACGGAGCGGATACGCTGGTGATAAAGACGGAGGATTTGTTCAACGGACAGAGCGAGACAGCTGCCGACAGAAGACTGACGGTGGAGATGACAGCCAATCCGGACTGGTATGTGGTACAGGCTTTGCCGGCATTGGGGAATCCGGCTTCGGAGGATGCGATTGCCTGGGCTTCGGCGTACTATGCACAGAGTCTGGCTGCGCATCTTGTGGATTTGAATCCGCGTATCGAAGAGGTATGGAAGGCTTGGGAAGCTGCGGGGACACTGGACGAGCATACACAGAGTCCGCTGGAGCAGAATGCCGACTTGAAAGGGTTGCTGGAGGAGGAAATGCCCTGGCTGGCAGAAGCGATGAAGGAAACGGAACAACGGAGACAGATAGTCCGGCTGTTCGACCGGAACATCCGGGAACAGGAATTGAGGACGGCAGTGGAAAAACTGAAGGGCTTGCAGCGAGAAGACGGTTCGTGGAGCTGGTACCGCGGCATGGAAGGGAATCTGTATGTGACGACACAGATTGCCGAACTGTTGAGCCGGCTGTATGCGCTGACCGGAAAACTGGAGCTGGGAGCGGAACCGATGTATGTGCGGGCCATGAATTACCTGAAGGCAGAGGTGGAGAAAGAGTATGAGGAGCTTCGGAAAATGGAGAAGGAAGGAAAGGGTAAGGCAGTTCCCCGTACGGAGACGGTACGCTGGCTGTATATGCAGGCTTTGTGCCCGGATAAAGTGAGTCTGCCGGAGCAGAAGAAAGTGGACTGGATACTGGACCGGGTGGAAGAGCAGAAGGTGTATGGCATTTATGAAAAAGCGATGCATGCGATAGTGATGCAGGCTTGCGGCAGAACCCGGAAGGCGGCAGAGCTGATGCAGTCTGTAAAAGAGTATACGGTGTACAGCAAGGAGATGGGACGCTACTTTGACACACCGAAGGCGGCCTATTCGTGGAGCAGTTACCGGATTCCTACCCAGACGGCTGCCCTGGAAGCGATTCACCGGCTGGCTCCGGACGAACGGATGGAGGGAGAAATGAAATTGTGGCTGCTGAAGCAGAAGCAGGTACAGGCATGGGAGACTCCGATTGCTACGGCGGATGCGGTGTATGCGTTCTTGTGTGGCGGAGAACATCGGATGGAGGAAGCCGGACAGATGAAGGCGACCGTGGGCAAGACGATATGGGAAACCCCACAGGATGCTTTAGGCTATGTGCGCCGGAGCTGGGAAGGCAAGGAGACCAAGGTGGACCGTGTGATAGTGGAAAAGACCGGAAAGGGTATAGGCTGGGGAGCCGTGTATGCACAATATACGGAACAGATGGACCGGCTGAAGGCAGATGAGGGGCACGGACTGTATGTAGACCGGGAGTATCGGAAAGAGGGAAAGCCGGCAGACGGACAGACGGTGCTGAAACCGGGAGACAAGTTGACGGTGAGACTGACGGTGCGTGCCGACCGCGACATGGACTTTGTACGGGTGAAGGATGAACGGGCTGCCTGCATGGAGCCGGTGGAACAGTTGTCGGGATATTGCCGCATCGGTGGTACGGGATGCTACCGGGTAAGCCGTGACGCATCGACCGAGTTTTTTATCGACCGGATGAGAAAAGGTACTTACGTGCTGGAGTATGACGTATATATCGACCGTAGCGGTACGTACAGGGCAGGTATGGCTTCGGTACAGTCGGTTTATGCACCGGAGTTTGCCGCGCATACGGGAACGGAGAAACTGACTGTAACTTTTTGCGGTGATTGATTTTCTCTCTATCTTTGCGCAAACACAGGACAGGAGCGGTTTGTCAGTTCTTTTATTCCAATGCTGGTTTTTGGCTTGGGGATTTGACTGCTCACTATCTTGTAAAATATATAGAAAGAGAAACAGATGAAACGTATTTTATTCTTATTGATGATATGGAGTGCTGTGGCCCTGGCAGGGAAGGCACAACCTAAGATAACTTTCGACCGTGAACAGCAGGATTTGGGTTACGTATTGTGGCGAAATCCGGTAACGGTGACCTATGCTTTTACCAACACGGGAGATAAACCGCTGGTGATTTCGAACGTGACGACTTCGTGCGGATGTACAAAGGCTACATGGACGGAAGAGCCGATTCCGGCAGGAGGAAAAGGTACGGTAACGGCTGTGTTTGATGCAGAGGCGATAGGACGTTTCTATAAGGAAGTGGGAGTGTACTGCAATGCTTCGCCGATGCCTTTGTATCTGGAATTCAACGGAGAAGTAACTGCCGATCCGAAAAACTTTACCTTTACCCATCCGATTGCTTTCGGAGCCATCCGTCTGGATAAGGAAGAGATAGAGTTTGATGATGTGAACCGAGGTGACAAGCCGGTGTTTGAAATTCTGGTGGCCAATACATCGAACAAACCATATACTCCGGTATTGATGCATTTGCCTCCGTACCTGAGTGTGAAGTCGACTCCGGAGGTGATAGGACGTAACAAGAGTGGAAAGATAGAGGTGACGCTGGATACGGAAAAACTGCCGGCATTGGGTATTACCCGTGCATCGGTGTACTTGTCGCGCTTCCTGGGTGACAAGGTGGGTAGTGAAAATGAGATTCCGGTATCGGTTGTATTGTTGCCCGACTTCTCTTCAATGAGCGAGTACGAAAAACAGAATCCACCGGTTATTTCACTTTCTACACAAAAACTGGAATATCTGAATCTGAAGCCGACTCAGAAGAAGTCGCAGACGGTTGTGATTACAAATACAGGAAAGACTGACCTGGTAATCAAGGATATGCAGGTGTTCAGTATGGCTTTGTCGGTGAATTTGAAGAAGCGTGTGCTGAAACCGGGTGAGTCGACCAAGATGAAAGTGACTGTATTAGCCAAGAACCTGTCACGTGTGAGAGGTACACAGCGTATTCTGATGATTACAAATGACCCGCAGCATCCGAAGATAACCGTGAGGGTGAAGGCGAGTTTGAGATAGTTGGTTTGAGTTTTTAAGTTTTTGAGTTTTAAGTTTGTTATAAACTGTCAATTGGAAGCGTTTTGTAAACTCACCAACTTAAAAACCTACTAACTTACGAACTCAAAAACTTAAAAACTTAAATTGCCCCTTGTTAACTAAAAATAAAAACAAAAAGCTATGGACCATCCGGAAAACAGTGAAGAATACAAAGGACTGACCGTGAATAAAGGCATAGAACAGCCTGCAACGGTAAATCCTTATCTGAAGAACAGAAAGCGTCCGCAAAGACGGCAGTTTTCTGCAGGAGAATATGTAGAAGGTATTCTGAAAGGAAATGTCACGATATTGAGTCAGGCCGTTACGCTGGTGGAGAGTTTGCGTCCCGAGCATCAGGCACTGGCGCAGGAGGTGATTGAAAAATGTCTTCCGTATTCAGGAAATTCGGTACGAGTGGGAATCAGTGGAGTACCAGGAGCCGGAAAAAGTACATCGATTGATGTCTTCGGACTGCATGTACTGAAAAAAGGCGGGAAACTGGCTGTGCTGGCTATCGACCCTAGTAGTGAACGTTCGAAAGGTAGTATTCTGGGTGACAAAACCCGTATGGAAAAGTTGTCGGTTCATCCGGATGCGTTTATCCGCCCCAGTCCTTCGGCCGGATCGCTGGGAGGTGTGGCGAGAAAAACCCGTGAAACGATTATTCTTTGTGAAGCTGCCGGTTACGACAAGATTTTTGTAGAAACTGTAGGAGTGGGACAGAGTGAGACAGCTGTACACTCGATGGTGGACTTCTTCCTGCTGATTCAACTGGCAGGTACCGGAGATGAACTGCAGGGAATAAAGCGTGGTATTATGGAGATGGCAGACGGAATTGTTATCAACAAGGCAGACGGGAATAACATTGAAAAGGCTAAGTTGGCTGCGGCTCATTTCCGTAACGCACTGCATCTGTTTCCGGCACCCGAGTCGGGATGGACACCGCAGGTGATGACGTATTCCGGATTCTATAACATCGGCGTAGAGGAAATCTGGGACATGGTGTACAAGTATTTCGACTTTGTGAAGGCCAATGGATATTTTGAACACCGTCGTAACGAACAGGCTAAGTATTGGATGTATGAAACCATCAACGAACATCTGCGCGACAGTTTCTATCAGAATGAGAAAATAGCGGCTATGCTGGCCGGACAGGAACAGGAAGTACTGAACGGACGGGCTACCTCGTTTGCGGCAGCCAAGCGACTGCTCGATACTTATTTTGAGGAAATGAAATAAAAAGGAAAAGAAGAGATTCATTTATCGCATAATTATACGCAAAAAGCACCATAATTAGAATATTTTATCGAAAATAAGCTGATTATGGTGCTTTTGGTGAATAATATATGTAACTTTGCCCCCATAAATATTGAACTGGATTAATGCAAAACGAGAACATGTCTATTATTGAGGTAAAGGATGTATCCAAGTTTTTTGGAGAAAAGACTGCATTGGATCATATTAACCTCTCGGTTAAAAAGGGTGAATTTGTAACGATTCTGGGACCGTCCGGATGTGGAAAGACTACGCTGTTGCGACTGATAGCTGGTTTTCAGACTGCTTCGGAAGGAGAAATACGTATATCCGGAAAGGAAATTACGCAGACACCGCCGCACAAGCGACCGGTGAATACTGTGTTTCAGAAATATGCGCTGTTTCCGCATCTGAATGTGTATGATAACATTGCTTTTGGTCTGAAACTGAAGAAGATGCCGAAGGCTGAAATGGAGAAGAAAGTGAAGGCTGCGCTGAAGATGGTGGGAATGACGGATTACGAATATCGTGATGTGAATTCTCTGTCGGGAGGGCAGCAGCAGCGTGTAGCAATAGCCCGTGCCATTGTGAATGAGCCGGAAGTGTTGTTGCTGGATGAACCGCTGGCTGCACTGGACTTGAAGATGCGTAAGGATATGCAGATGGAGTTGAAGGAAATGCACCGCCGTCTGGGAATTACCTTTATTTATGTGACACACGATCAGGAAGAGGCACTGACACTGAGTGATACCATCGTAGTAATGAGCGAGGGTAAGATTCAGCAGATTGGTACACCGACAGATATCTATAATGAACCGATCAACTCGTTTGTAGCCGACTTTATTGGAGAGAGCAACATCTTGAACGGAACGATGGTGAAGGATTGCCGCGTACGTTTCTGCAACCATGAGTTTGAGTGCGTAGACAAGGGATTTGGAGAAAATATGCCGGTGGATGTGGTGATTCGTCCCGAAGACTTGTATATTTTCCCGGTATCAGACATGGCACAGTTGCGTGGTGTAGTGCAGTCGTGCATCTTCAAGGGAGTGCATTATGAGATGGTGGTGCTGTGTGGTGATTATGAAATGGTAGTACAGGACTATCATGCTTTTGAAGCGGGTACGGAAGTCGGTTTGCTGATAAAGCCTTTCGATATTCATATTATGAAGAAAGAGCGTACCTGCAATACATTTGAAGCGCGCATGATAGATGAAACACATGTGGAGTTTCTGGGATGTGAGTTCGAATGTCCGACGGTGGATATGAGTCGGGTACAAGAGAACGGAGCCGTAAAAGTGGAAGTGGATTTCGATCAGGTGGTGTTGCAGGACAACGAAGAGGACGGTATGCTGACTGGAGAAGTGAAGTTTATTCTGTACAAGGGAAATCATTATCATCTGACGGTATTCTCCGATTGGGATGAAAATGTATTTGTCGATACCAATGATGTATGGGACGACGGAGACCGTGTAGGTATTACTATCCCGAAAGAAGCGATTCGTGTGATTATCTGATTTTCTTTTTCTCGACATACGGAAATGAATAAGTTACGATTTTTCTTTTCTTCACGTAAGAGCTGGACACTGCCTTATCTGCTGTTTTCCCTCTTTTTCGTGATTATTCCGATGGTGCTGATTGTGGTCTATGCCTTTACGGATGATGCAGGTCATCTGACACTTGCCAATTTCAGCAAGTTTCTGGCACATCCGGAAGACGTGAATACCTTTGTGTATTCGATTGGTATTGCCATTCTCACTACGATAGGGTGTATTGTGTTGGGCTATCCGGTGGCATGGATTCTGAGTCGGAGCAATTCGGGGTATGCCAAGACGGTGATTATGCTGTTTATCCTGCCCATGTGGGTGAATATCCTGATCCGTACGCTGGCTACGGTGGCTCTGTTTGATTTCCTCCGTTTGCCATTGGGAGAGGGGGCACTGATATTCGGTATGATATACAACTTTATTCCGTTTATGATTTACCCTATTTACAATACGCTGCAGAAGATGGACAAAAGTTATATTGAAGCAGCACAGGATTTGGGGGCCAACTCGTTTCAGGTGTTCTGGAAGGTGGTATTCCCGCTTTCTATGCCGGGGGTGGTTAGTGGTATCATGATGGTATTCATGCCTACTATCTCGACTTTTGCCATCGCCGAACTGCTGACGATGAACAACATCAAGTTGTTCGGTACGACCATGCAGGAGAATATAAACAACAGTTTGTGGAATTACGGGGCAGCTTTGTCGCTGATTATGCTGTTCCTGATTGCGGCAACTTCACTTTTCAGCAGTGAAGAACGCGAATCGGATAAAGGAGGAAGTGGCGTATGGTAAAGAAGATTCTTGCACAGACATATCTGTGGGTGTTGTTGCTGGCATTGTATGCACCGATTGCCATTATTGTGATTTACTCGTTTACCGAAGCCAAGGTACTGGGTAACTGGACGGGGTTTTCGATGAAACTGTATGCTTCGCTGTTTGATACGGGAGCGCATCATTCGCTGGTGAATGCCTTTGTCAATACCATTGCCATTGCACTGATTGCAGCAACGGCATCTACTATATTGGGTAGTCTGGCTGCTATCGGTATTTATAATCTGAAGGCTCGCGGACGGCAGGCGATGGGATTTATCAATACAATTCCTATTCTGAACGGTGATATTATCACGGGTATTTCACTTTTCCTGCTTTTTGTATCGTTGGGTATTACTCAGGGATTTACTACTGTGGTACTGGCACATATTACGTTTTGTACGCCTTATGTGGTGTTGAGTGTGCTTCCGCGACTGAAACAGATGAACCCGAATCTTTATGAGGCTGCTTTGGACTTGGGGGCAACTCCGATGCAGGCACTTCGCAAGGTGATTATTCCGGAGATTCGTCCGGGAATGATTACAGGGTTTCTGCTGGCACTGACCATCTCTATTGATGACTTTGCCGTTACGGTGTTTACCATCGGTAATCAGGGGCTGGAAACGCTGTCGACTTATATTTATGCTGATGCACGCAAGGGAGGACTTACCCCTGAATTGCGTCCGCTTTCGGCCATCATTTTTGTGGTGATTCTGGTATTGCTGATTATTCTGAACAGAAGGGCAGATAAAAAAAGATGAGAAAACTGGTTTTTAAGTTTTTGATTTCTTGAGTTTTTGAGTTTGCGTATGAGGATATCAACAAGCTTAATATGAGTTTTTAAGTTCTTAAGTTTTTAAGTTCCTGAGCTTGAGAATACTAATAAACTGACAAACTTACAAACTAAAAAACTTACAAACTTAATATGAACTCTTGAGCTGACAAGAGAACTATAGTAATTGCCAGTTATCAATTTTCAATTGAAAAGTTTCGTAACCTAAAAAAACAACATGAAGAAACTGAATTTACTTGTACTGATAATGGGGCTGTGTGCTCTGTGTACCGCGTGTTACAACGATACCGGTTCGCGGCAGAAAGTACTGAAAATATACAACTGGGCCGACTACATCGGCGAAGGAGTGCTGGAGGATTTCCAGGAGTATTATAAAGAGCAGACCGGAGAAGATATCAGTATTGTGTATCAGACGTTCGATATCAACGAAATCATGCTGACCAAGATTGAAAAAGGGCATGAGGATTTTGATGTGGTGTGTCCGTCGGAATACATCATCGAACGAATGTTGCGCAAGAATCTGTTGTTGCCTATTGATACGGTATTTGCTCATTCGCCCAATTACATGAAAGGAGTAGCTCCGTATATCAAGGAACAGATTGATAAGTTGAGTACCCGTCCGGATGATCCAGCCAGCCGTTATGCAGTGTGTTACATGTGGGGTACTGCAGGTATTCTCTATAATAAGAAATATGTAAAACCGGAGGAACTGAAATCGTGGGACTGTCTGTGGAATAAACATTTTGCCGGTAAGCTGCTGATGAAGGATGCCTACCGTGATGCTTACGGTACAGCTATGCTGTATGCACACCGCAAAGAACTGAAAGAAGGACTGAAAACTGTTCCGGAACTGATGAACGATTATTCACCTGCGGCCATGGATACAGTGGAAAAGTATCTTAAATTACTGAAACCGAATGTGGCTGGATGGGAAGCTGACTTTGGTAAAGAGATGATGACCAAAGAAAAGGCTTGGATAAACGTGACATGGAGCGGGGATGCTCAGTGGGCCATGGAGGAAGCGGCTACAGTAGGTGTGGATTTGGATTATACTATTCCGGAGGAAGGCAGTAATGTGTGGTACGACGGATGGGTGATTCCTAAATATGCCCGCAATACGAAAGCGGCAAGTTACTTCATCAATTTTTTATGTCGTCCGGACATTGCCTTGCGTAATATGGAGGAAAACGGGTATGTGAGTTCGATTGCTGCTCCCGAAATCATGGAAGCCTGCATTGACTCTACACTGGAAGAAGTTGATGCCAGTTATTTCTTCGGTGCTGAAGCGCAAAAGGTACGCCTGCGCAATACACAGTATCCGGACCGTTCGGTAATAGCCCGCTGTTCAATGATTCGCGATTTTGGTGACAAGACGGTGAATGTACTGGAAATATGGTCGCGTGTGAAAGGGGATAATCTGAGCGGAGGCATTGTGATTCTGATTCTGGCTGTAGTCGTAGGATTATGCGGATGGCAAATCCGTCGCCGCTGGATTAGCTATAAGCGTAAAAATCTGCAACGCCGTAAACGCAGAAGACGGATGAAGGCGTGAGGCTTTCTGGATGTAAGTTTATGATTCTATTTGCTGAATTAAAACGACGCTGTCGGCTGTACAATCATCTACGTCGGCTCTACAGCCAACAGCGATAACTGTACGGCCAATGATGTCGATTTAAGCTTTTGGCATTTGTTGTTACCTTTCTATTATATTATTTCCTGTTTCCAGGAACGAAGACTTCTGCTGTTGTTGTTTGTCCGGATTTAGGATAAAGTACAATTAATGCACCATATTTGAGGTATTACGAATTTTCCGGGTTCAAGGGAGCTGGATTTGAAAAGAAATTGAAGCCGTCTCAAGATAAATAGTTTCTTGAGACGGCTTCAATTCTGTGATATGAAAACAGAGATAGCTCTATTTTACAGTCGCTTTTACGTTTTTCTTTCCGGCGGGGTTGTTTTGGTCTTTTTCGTAGAGCGGAGAATATTTTCCAGCCGGCATATCAGAAAGAACAAAAGCATTGCATTTGCGTCCGGCTATAACCTTGTCTGTGGCTGCTGTATTAATTGCTGTAGCCACCAGGTCGACGAGGAGACCTAGTCCACCAGCTCCGCTACTTATGCTGGTATCGACCGTAATGTCTCCTTCTCTATTGTATAAGGTTTCTCCGGTTTTAGTTGAACGGAGGATGTATTCGATTTTTACCTTAAGCATTCCTCCTATATTTACTCTTTCCCAGTTTTTTATAACTGTGAACATAACAGCGTCGGCTCCTAATACATTTCTGAATGCTGTAAGATCTTTTTCCAGAAACAGTTCTGCATCGTATGCGCTTTCCTGCTGAAACATCTCCATTGTCAGATAGGGAGAGTACACATAGTATCCTTTTTCACTCAGAGGCATGTACAGGGTAGTATAGAAGAAATCTTTCGCTTCTGCATGCGTAGTCTGGTTGATAGGTGGCATGATAGCTATGGTAAGCGGTTTTTCTTCGTACATTTTGGGATATTGCTGACTGAGTGTAGTGGGGGTAGTACATGACGTGAATAGAGCAGCCATCGTTGCCAGCAAATAGATGGGGAGCATCCGTCGGAGTAATAATTGACGAAGGATATGTTGAATTGTTTTTTTCATTTTTCCAATTGTTTGATGATTCTAGAAATATATACCTCCGATTCTGGATAAAGTTTTATCTCTTCTTTCAGAAAGCGGATTCCCTCTTCTTTTTTTCCTGTTTTATATAGCATATATCCGTATTCTGCATACATACCTGGAGGTACTGTAGCCCGGATGCCGTTTTGTTTTTGAATCATATTCTGATACTCTTCCAATACTTTGACCTTCAGCTCTTCGGTATGCTTTTTATTGTATTGATAAGTTATATCTTCATAGTCATGCCAGGAATATAGGTTTTGAGTAGTCGTACAAGACGAGATGAGAAAAAGGATAGAGGCAATAGCTACTGAAGAAGACAATAAAGTGTTAATTTTCATAATCACAGTTGTTTTATGGTAAGATAATCTGTTTTACTTCTTGAGTGGAAATGAAAATTTTCTTATTGTATAGGGTTTTGCCTTCATAAGAGACTTTAATGTGGCGTGCTCCTGTTTTTACTCCATATTGAGTTCCTTTTCGTTTTGATTTCTTTTCTTTGACGACTTGTACCGAGAACGGTTTCTGATTGTCTAAACTGACAGTCACTTTTTTTCCTGCATAGGTATTAGGGCTGACAAACAAAAGATAAGCAATATCTTCTTTACCACTCTGTTGGGCTACCGGAGCTTTACATCCTGCAAGAAAAGCAGGGAAAATGGCTGCAAAAGCTATGATTTTTAAAAACTTCTTCATAGATGTTTATATTGGGTTTAGAAATGGGGATATTGTTTATTTTGATTCTTCAATAATATAGTTTCCTATATTGTTGGCATTGATTTCTGTGGTGCCACTCACTTCTACAAAAGAGTACTCGGTTTCCGGAGTATCTCCTCCGGTGGAAATAACCTTCACTTCTCCTATTTTCTTTCCGGGAAGTGTAATGATAATACCGGTTTGAGGATTTTTTACTTTCTTCCCTTTAGTTTTGATAGCGAATGTCATTCCTTCTTTAATACCTTGGCTGTGTCCTCCAGCTATCAGTATGGCATCCGGTTCGTAAGCCAGGAAGTAGGTCTTCCACGGTGCATTAGTACATTTATTAATAATGTTTTCTACCAATTGTCCGATAGCTTCTGAGATGGCTTTATCGCTCAGTGTAGCATCGAAAGATGCTTGTCCACCCAGTCCCATGGTCGTTTTGGTTGTAAGTTCCGCTGCCCCTTTGGCTTCATCGGAGTAGATGATTAATCCTGTAGAAACATCTACTAGACGAATTGCTACTGCAGCTTCTACGGTCTGAGTTTTTTCCGAAGAGAATACTTTATTTTTACCGGTATTTTTCCGGCCGTATTCAGTGATTGAACCGATAATCATATAGTCTGCTCCTAAAGTCGCAATCGCATTGTCACTTTTGTTGCTTTCTTCCAGAAGTGTTTCCAAATCACTTCTTTCCAACAGTAGAAATTTTCCCGAAGCGGCTAGTTTAGATGACAGGATATCGAGAGCCTGCTTTCCCATAGGATCATTTTCTCTGTCGTAGAAAATTCCTTTGGCGTATTGTGTTTCGTTGGAGAAGCGCCCGATGGCTACTTTTCTTTTCAGTGTCATGCCTTCTTCCTGTTCTTGTGAGAGGGGCTCTACAATTTCTGTAGTCCTTTGTGCCATAATGCTACAAGAATAGGCTAATAAACAGATAGTTAGAATGCTTTTAAGTGTTGTCATAGGGGAAATTTTTTATTAAAAACTTATATTCTTCATGTATGAATATTTCGAATTTATTAATTTTTTGGGAATTTGGAGCTTCTTCCTGCATTTTTTTATAAAAAGTAGATTATGCTGACAAAAAGAATGATAGTAAGAGATATAAATTTAATTAATGTAAAATATGAGAATACTTGGATGGAAATGTGTATTTCACGAAATGGAGATAAGATTTACTTGAAGGTATAGGAACAAAAACTGCTATTGTGCAGAATACACAATAGCAGTTTATAGGGATTAAAATTGAATTTTTAGATTGACAATTCGCGCAATACATTAACCAGTTCGCGGTCGATAGGCTTGTCGTTCTTGATAGCCTTGGTAAACGGAACATATACGATTTGGTCGTTTTCAATACCGATCATTACGTTACGCTGTCCTTCCATCAAAGCTTCAATACTTGCTACACCCATACGGCTGGCAATGATACGGTCGTGTGCAGTAGGACGTCCGCCGCGCTGCAAGTGTCCGAGAATGGTTACACGTACATCGTATTGTGGATATTCGTTCTTTACACGTTCTGCGTAATGCATAGCACCACCCGTAATTTCACTTTCGGCTACCAATACGATAGAACTGCTCTTTGACTTGCGGAAACCGTTCTTGATGAATTCTTCCAACTGGTCGACTTCTGTATTGAATTCCGGAATAATGGCTGCTTCTGCCCCGGCAGCGATGGCACCGTTCAGAGCCAGGAAGCCGGCATCACGTCCCATTACTTCTACGAAGAACAGACGCTCGTGAGAAGTAGCTGTATCACGAATCTTGTCGACTGCATCAAGAATTGTATTCAAAGCGGTATCGTAACCGATGGTAGTATCTGTTCCATACAAGTCGTTGTCGATAGTACCCGGAAGTCCGATACACGGTACATCGAATTCCTGTGCCAAAAGGCGCGCTCCGGTGAGTGATCCGTCACCACCGATTACTACCAGCGCATCGATTCCTTCACGCTGCATGGTTTCGTAAGCGACTTTTCGTCCTTCGGGAGTTTTGAATTCCTGACAACGTGCTGTTTTCAGGATGGTACCTCCCAACTGTATAATGTTACTTACATTTTGTGTTTGAAACTCTTGAATTTCTCCTGTAATCAAACCTTTGTAACCTCGATAAATACCTTTTACCTTTAATCCGTTGTAGATTGCAGAACGTGTCACGGCACGTATCGCTGCATTCATACCGGGAGCATCACCTCCCGATGTAAGGATACCAATACATTTAATTGTTCCCATAAGTTAACTATAAGTTTAATTCTATGACGCAAATTTACTAAAAATATAAAAGAATAAAACAAAAAAGAATATTTTGTTTTACTCTTTCATTATCACGTTTTTGCACGCTTCCATCAGCCATTTGGGAGTAGATGTGGCACCACAGATGCCGATGGATTGTGCGTCTTTTAATAAGTCTTTGTTTATCTCTTCCGGCTGGTCGATCTGGTAACTGTTAGGATTGACTTTTTTGCATTCCTGAAAAAGAATCTTTCCATTTGAACTTTTATGCCCGCAGACAAAGAATACCAGGTCGTGTGCAGACGCGAACTTCTGGATATTAGGCATGCGGTTGGCTACCTGACGGCAGATTGTATCGTAATATTCGAATGTGGCAGACGGGGAGATATGCTCCTTGATATAGGCTACAATCTGGCGGAATTCATCCAGCGATTTTGTGGTTTGCGAATAAAGACGGATGTCTTTGGAGAAGTCGAGCGATTTGACTTCATCCAGTTTCTCGATGACAATGGCTTTTCCACAAGTCTGCCCTACCAGTCCCAAGACTTCGGCATGTCCGTTTTTACCATAGATAACAATTTGTTTTTCCCGGTCGGAAGGGGTCGCATCGTATTCCTGCTTAATTCGTTTTTGCAGGCGCAGTACTACGGGGCACGTTGCATCGATTATTTCAATGTGGTTTTCGCGTGCTATCTCGTAAGTGCGTGGAGGTTCTCCATGGGCGCGGAGCAACACTTTGGCATTTTTCAGAAGAGCAAACTCTTCGTGGTTGATGGTAATGAGTCCCATTTGTTTCAGACGTTCACATTCCTGACCGTTGTGCACGATGTCGCCCAAACAATAGAGTTTTTCTCCCTTTGCCAATTCTTCTTCCGCTTTTTGGATTGCAGCTGTTACTCCAAAGCAGAACCCGGAACCCTGATCGATCTCTACTTTACGCATGAGTGGCTTTTAGAAATTGAGTTTTTAACCATTCTTTCTGTTCCTGAATTGTCAGGTGGCTGTTGTCGAGAAGAATTGCATCTTCAGCCTGGCGGAGCGGACTGATTTCACGAGTCTGATCGATACGGTCGCGTTCCTTTACATTATATAATATATCATCGAAAGAGGCTTCCTGACCTTTGGCTTTCAATTCATCGTACCGGCGTTGGGCACGGATTTCAGGAGAAGCCGTCACGAATATTTTCAGTTCGGCCTGTGGAAATACAGCTGTACCGATATCGCGTCCGTCCATAACAATACCCTTTTCTTTTCCCATTTCCTGCTGCAGACGGACCAGTGCTTCGCGTACAAATCCTAAAGCTGCAACCGGACTGACATGAGAAGAAACTTCCATTGTGCGGATACGGTCTTCTACATTCATTCCATTTAAATATGTCATGGGGCGTTGGGTTTCCGGATTTAGCCGGAAAGAGATATGTATATCGTTCATCCGGGCTTTCAGTTCTTCTTCTTTCACTTGTCCTTTTTCATCGAATAACTGATGTTCGATGCAGTAGAGTGTTACGGCACGGTACATGGCTCCACTGTCTATATAAATATAGCCAATCTCTTTGGCCAGATCTTTAGCCATGGTGCTTTTTCCGCAAGAGGAAAAGCCGTCGATTGCGATAATGATTTTCTTCATACCTTATAAATAATATGTTTGAATTCAGGCTCCAAAGATACTCTTTTTTACGATAGAAAAGCTTGTTTTTCTGTATCAGCGATGGTTAAAATACGCTAAGGAATAGGATAATGCAAAGAGAATGAAATACAAGAAATGCCACTTTTTATGCTTCTGGACATAAGATGAAATAAAATAGCATTTTTTTACCTTCCAGATGTGGCAGATTAAAAGATTTATGCTACATTTGCCGAACAGAGAATTATTAACCTATAAAATTGTTTTATGGAAATTAAAAAATCGCCCAAAGCAGACTTGGAAGGTAAAAAGACCACATGGCTGCTGATTGGATTCGTGCTGATATTGGCAGTGATGTTCGTGGCGTTCGAATGGACAGAACGTGACAAACAGGTAACTACCGATAGTGGTGTCGAAATGCCGATCTTCGAAGAAGAAATGATTCCTATTACAGAACAGGAAGAACCGAAACAGGCACCTCCTCCCCCCGAAGCTCCGAAGGTGGAAGAAGTGTTGCAGATTGCAGAAAATGACGCGGATGTACAGGAAACAACCATCCAGTCAAGTGAAGAAAACAATCAGGCAGTTGAAATTAAGTATGTAGCTCCTGTTGTTGAAGAAGAAGAACCGGAAGAAGCTGAAATCTTCATGGTCGTAGAAGAAATGCCTGAATTCCCTGGTGGTATGGCAGAATGTTTGAAATTCTTGGGTAAGAACATCAAATATCCGACTATCGCACAGGAAAACGGTGTACAGGGACGTGTAATCGTTCAGTTCGTCGTAAATCAGGACGGTTCTATCGTTGACCCGGTTGTTGTTCGTAGTGTTGACCCTTACTTGGATAAAGAAGCACTTCGTGTCATCAAAACCATGCCGAAGTGGAAACCAGGTAAACAGCGTGGTAAAGCAGTACGTGTAAAATATACCGTGCCTGTAACATTTAAATTGCAGTAATCTATTTGGTTAGATAACTCTTTAAAAGGCTGCTTTTGCAAAGAGCAGCCTTTTTTGTACCAACTCTCTAAATCTTTCTTTTATGAACCAGCAAAGCAGTGAACACTTGATGAAGCAGATTCATGCTTATATTGAATCGCTTCCTTATTCCCGTAATCCGAAAGGACTTTACGATCCGATAGAATATGTCTTGTCATTGGGCGGAAAACGTTTACGTCCCGTATTGATGTTGCTTGCCTATAATTTATATAAGGAGGATGTAGAACGAATTTTTCCGCAGGCAGCCGCTATAGAAACTTATCATAACTTTACGCTCTTGCATGATGATTTGATGGATAATGCAGAAATGCGCCGGGGAAAACCGGTTGTGCATAAAAAATGGAATCCGAATGCGGCTATCCTTTCCGGTGATGCCATGCTGATTCTTTCCTATCAGTTCATGATGCAGGATTGTCCGGCTCAGTATGTGAAAAGTGTAATGGAAGTTTTCGGACAAACAGCTCTGGAGGTGTGTGAAGGGCAACAATGGGATATGGAGTTTGAAACACGGACGGATGTGACGGTCGAAGAATACATTGAAATGATTCGTCTGAAAACTTCAGTGTTGTTGGCCGGTGCATTGAAGATAGGAGCTATATTGGGTGGAGCTTCGGAAGATGATGCTCAGTTGCTTTATGATTTCGGTGTCCGTATGGGACTGGCTTTTCAGTTGCAGGATGATTATTTGGATGTGTATGGAGATCCGGCTGTATTCGGTAAGAAAATAGGAGGAGATATTCTGTGTAACAAGAAAACTTATATGCTGATTACAGCTCTTGAGAAAGCCGATGCACAAACCCGAAGAGAATTGCTTGATTGGATTGCGGCATCAAATTATGTGCCTTCTTCTAAGATTGAAGCTGTAACGGCTATATATAATAAGGTGGGTATCGGAGAAATTTGCCAGCAGAAAATCGATCAGTATTACGAAGAGGCAAAAGCTCTTTTGGAAAAAGTATCGGTAGAAGATGCCTTGAAGCAGAATCTGATGGATTTTGTATTGAAATTGATGAACCGTAAATTGTAAGACTATGGTAAACCTGATTGATACACATACTCATCTCTTCGCTGAAGAATTTGATGAAGATCGTGAATTGGCACTGATTCGTGCAACAGAGGCTGGTGTACTCCGCTTGTTTATGCCTAATATCGATGACACTTCGGTAGAAGCTATGCTGGCGCTTTGCAATACTCACGACGGTTGCTATCCGATGATTGGTTTTCATCCTACTTCTGTAGATGCCGACTGGAAACGCAGACTGGCTGTCGTTGAACAATGGTTGCGCTCGGAGCAGACATTTTATGGTATTGGAGAAGTGGGAATGGACCTGTATTGGGATAAAACTTACCGGAACGAACAGATGCTGGTACTCGATGAGCAGATACAATGGGCTTTGGAATATGATTTGCCGTTGATCGTACACTGTAGAGAAGCCTATCCGGAATTGTTGGAAGTCTTGAAACCTTATGCCGGAACTTCACTCACCGGTATTTTCCATAGTTTTACTGGTACGACAGAAGATGCAGCGCAGTTACTGGCTTACGAAGGATTCATGTTGGGAGTAAACGGTGTGGTGACTTTTAAGAAAAGTACATTGCCCGAAGTCTTGAAGGAAATTCCTCTTGAGCGTATTGTACTGGAAACGGATTCTCCTTATCTGGCACCGGTGCCTTATAGAGGTAAAAGAAACGAGAGTGCCTATCTGGTAAAGGTGGCAGAGAAGTTGTCTGAAATCTATGAGAGACCTTTGTCCGAAATCGGACTTACGACTTCCGAAAATGCACTCAAAGTCTTCAAAAAAGCCGAAGGAAGTTTTTAAAGTTTATTAATTTTAGGTGAATCTGTGAACTTTTGTCTTCCGATTGTTATGTAAGACGAAAAAAAAGAATACATTTGTGGCTGAAATCGCTTGCCGTTCGCATTTTTATTTGTAATTTGCGTTCGTTTTTAAGGGAAACCCCTTGGCGAGGCCATAAAGGAGAGGTGCTCGAGTGGTTGAAGAGGCACGCCTGGAAAGCGTGTATACGCCAAAAGCGTATCACGGGTTCGAATCCCGTTCTCTCCGCAAACAGATTTTAGTGAACAATAAAAACAATTTATAACTATTAATTAATTAATCTTAAAAATTAGACACACAATGAAAAAGTTATTTGCAATTCTTGCAGTGATGGGAGTCCTCTCATTTGGAATGACTCAGACAGCTATGGCTCAGGATTCTACAGCTACAGCAGCTCCGGCACAGACAGAACAGGTTGCAGCAGCGGACGAAGCAGCAGCTCCTGCAGTTGTTGAAGAAGGTGGTATGCACAAAGAGTTAAAAACTAAATTTATTGAAGGTGATGCAAGCTTCATGTCATTGGTAGCTATTGCATTGGTTCTTGGTTTGGCTTTCTGTATTGAACGTATCATTTACTTGAGCTTGGCTGAAGTTGACGTAAAGAAATTGATGGCTAAAATTGAAGCTGCTTTGGAAAAAGGTGATGTAGAAGGTGCTAAAACTGTATGCCGTAACACTCGCGGTCCTGTTGCTTCTATCTGCTATCAGGGTCTGATGAGAATCGACGAAGGTTTGGACGTAGTAGAACGTTCAGTAGTTTCTTACGGTGGTGTTCAGGCAGGTTACCTTGAAAAAGGATGTTCTTGGATCACATTGTTTATCGCGATGGCTCCGTCTTTGGGATTCTTGGGTACTGTAATCGGTATGGTTATGGCGTTCGATAAAATCCAGCAGGCAGGTGATATCTCTCCGACAGTCGTTGCAGGTGGTATGAAAGTTGCGTTGATCACTACTATCTTCGGTTTGGTTGTAGCATTGATTCTTCAGGTATTCTATAACTACATCCTTTCTAAGATTGAAGCTATTACAAGCCAGATGGAAGATTCTTCTATCACATTGCTTGACATGATCATGAAGTACAACTTGAAATACAAAAAATAATATAAACAATGGCTAAATTATCATACAAAGTATCTTACTATGTATTCTATGTCTGTGTTGCCTTGATTTTGGTAGTATTGGGCATGTTCTACTTTGTAGGATACAATAATCCGGTTGGCGAATACAATGAGCCACAGAATACCGAAGCTCTGATGTACTTAATGTACGCTATGTTTGGAGTTTCTGTTATCATTACGCTCTTGGGTGCTTTGGCACAGTTTGCAGGAGCTTTGAAAGATAATCCGAAAAGTGCAATTAAATCTTTATTAGGTCTTATTTTGCTGATTGTGTTGTTGGTTGTTACTTACAATATGGGTTCTGCTGAAACTGTAGTGTTGGGTGACGGTACACAATACAGTGATGTTACAATGTTGAAGGTTTCTGACATGCTGATCTACTCTACTTATGTATTGTTCGGTATTGCAGCAGTTGGAACACTCTTGAACCTTTCAGGTCTATTTAAGAAATAATCAGAACATTGAAGTTTAATATTTAAAACGGAGTAAATAGAATGGCAAGAAAGAAAAGAGCAGTGCCTGGAATTAACTCAAGTTCTACGGCCGATATTGCTTTCATGTTGCTTATTTTCTTCCTGATTACAACATCAATGGATACTGACCGAGGTCTGGCAAGACGTTTACCGCCTCCCCCAGAAAACAAGGAACAGGAGAACAATGATATCATTGTAAAGGAACGAAACGTTCTCCAGGTAAAACTGAACAAGGACGACCAGTTGATGGTTGCTGGAGAATGGGGTGATATTAAGCAATTAAGAGAAAAAGCAAAAGAATTCATTGCCAATCCGAACGACGATCCGAATTTGCCTGAAAAGCATATGAAGAACTTGCCGTTGTTTGGTAACGTAATGATTACTGAAAAGCATGTAATTTCTGTACAGAATGACGTGGGTACAAGCTATGATGCTTACCTGCAGGTTCAGAACGAATTGGTTGCCGCTTATAACGAGTTGCGTAACGAATTGGCTCAGTCTCAGTTTGGAAAACCTTTGGCTGAATGTTCAGAAGCTGAAAAGGATGCTATCACTCAGTACTATCCACAGAAGATTTCTGAAGCAGAACCTAAAAAATATGGAGGAAAATAATCATGGGAAAATTTAATAAGACAGGTAAGCGTGGCATGCCGGAGTTGAATACTTCTTCTTTGCCTGACCTTATCTTTACCATGTTGTTCTTCTTCATGATCGTAACAACAATGCGTGAAGTTACATTGAAGGTTCAGTTTAAAGTGCCTCAGGCTACAGAATTGGAAAAGCTTGAAAAGAAATCTTTGGTGTCTTTCATTTACATTGGTAAACCGATGCCTGAGTTCCAGAAGAAAATGGGTACTACAGACCGTATCCAGTTGAACGATAAGTTCGCTGAAACTTCAGAAGTTCAGGATTACATTTATCAGGAACGTGAAAACATGAAAGAAGAGGATAAACCGTTTATGACTGTTTCCCTGAAAGTAGATGCTAAAACTAAGATGGGTATCGTAACAGAAGTAAAACAGGCTCTTCGTCAGGCTTATGCTTTGAAAATCAACTATTCAGCTACTCAGCGTCAGTAATAGTGTAAGATAAAGTGAATTAGAGAGAATCTGCTGAAAAGTGGATTCTCTCTTTTTTTGTTGTGTACTGATTTATTGCTATATAGAATGAAGCAATTGTATCGTTCTAAGTATTCAATATAAAAGCATCCCCAACAGCCTGTCAAGGTCATTGGGGATGCTTTTGTGTTATCGGAAAATCGGCATTCTGATTGATTCAGAATGTTCTTCGCGCTTTTAGGGAAAAGAGGAATTGAATTACTTTACCCCATATACTTCGCGGTAGATGGTATCGCGTATACTTTCAAACTGATTGTCGATGCTGTCTGTTCCGGCGTACATCAGATAGAGTGGAACTTCTTCCCCTCCTTTACGGTATGAGGGTTGCATATAGTCTTTTTCGCAAAGAGAGAATCCGCAGCGTTTGTAAAATCCGATACGGCGGATAGCCATTTCATCGGTAGGACGTTCCACTTCGAGGATAAAAGTATCCGGATAAAGCTCACGAAGCCGTTGCATAATCTGCTTGCCGTAGCCTTTGTTACGTAGATTAGGAGAGGTCGCAAGATGTTCTCCATAGTGAAAGCCGTCCAAATCCCATACAGTCATTAACCCGACCAGGATTCTCTTGCCTTCTTCTTCGTCTGTAATCAGGTAGCAGGTAAACTTCGGATTATGATCGGTATAATCTCGCTGCAAGTCATCGTCTCTGCGTTCTGCAAGTGGGAATGATTCGTGCAACAGTTGTTCGATGAACGGATACTCTTTCTCGTGTGTCTGAATTTTAGTAAGTGTCAGCATGATAATGTCATTAAGTGATAAGGTTATGCTTAATACGTATAAAAATGAATCATCTTTTCAAGTGCCCGTTCACATACCGGACAGAAGCGCGGTGCTTCATTGATTTTCATGCGGCATTCTGTAGTTGGACGGTAGATACCTTTTAAGGTATATCCTCCACCTTCGTACACACCTACTTTACTATACAGAAGCTTTCTGTCTTTTTCCGGTGTGGTAGGGATAGGAGTTCCTTCTGGTACCATATCCTTCCATTTGCTTTCAAAGTTCACCAACGTGGTGATATTAGGTTCCCACGGCTCTATGTCGTACGGATACATCGGACTTGGTTCAGATGTATAGGCATATTCGTCGCCCAGTCCTCCAAAGCTGTGACCGAACTCGTGTACAACTACCGGTCTGAACATCGGGTGATGAGCAGTTGTCAGCAGGTACGAGTTATAAATACCTCCTCCTCCATACGTGTCGGTATTGGCCAGAATCACTACATGTTCGTAAGGAATCCCAGCCAGCCAGTTGTGCATGGCTTTTACGCTACGGCTGGTGAGATACCGGTCGGAGTAGAATGTATCGAAATGAGAGCTGACTGCTGTAGCTTTCCATTCGTTCTTACGGGGAATACTTACCCCACTGTCTTCCGATTCGCTGGCTACGGCTACCACATTAAAACGGTCTTTCAGTCGTGCAAAAGGTTCGTGAGCGAAAATCGCATCACAGGCAGCCTGTGCATCGCGGTAGAAGAGTTCCATTTCTTCTGCAGTATATCCTTCGGCCAGAATGGCAATGTCGATGCAATCTTTGGCCTCTCCATTTTTCAGCAGGTAACGGTGTGGAGTGACATGCGTACTTCCGCGCTGGTGAATGAGGATATCGTTAGGATTTACCTCATGGGTGAACGATGCAGAAGTGCGATGACGTACATCTTTCAGCTCAATGGTGACAATGGCAGCCTGTTTAGGATAAGGCAGTAGAAACGTATTTTCGAATCCGCGTTTTACACTCTGTGCCTCCTTTTCGCTGATCCATTCCTGAAACAGGCTGGAGAATGAGGTACGGTAAATAACTTCTCCGGTAGCCTTGTCTTTCATGGTAATGTTTCCGTTGCCTTCCAAAGGCAGTTCGCTCAGATGCTGACGTCGTCCGGCCCAGTGAGGAAGGGCACACAGTTCATCTAAATAAACTTCTTGTTTTTGTGCATCTCCTGTAAAAAGATAATCGACACGCAATGTGCGGTCTGTAAAATAAGTATCGAAATCCTGTGCCTGTCCTGGCAGGAGCAGGCTGCTTAAAATAAGCGAGAAAAGTGTTTTCTTCATGAATTACGGTTTTATATTTCTTTTACAAAGATAGAATTATCTGCCAAAAGAGAGGATAATTTGTTACAAAACTTCTGTCCCTTGTAAAAGATATGAAAGAAAACTCTTATCTTTGTATGAATTTAAAAATGAGTAAATGGGACATCATCAGTTAGATCGTTTAGACGAACAAATTTTGCGGCTGATAGCCGATAACGCACGTATTCCTTTTCTGGAAGTTGCACGTGCCTGCAATGTATCGGGAGCTGCAATCCATCAGCGTATTCAGAAGCTGACTAATTTAGGAATCCTGAAGGGTTCTGAATTTGTGATAGATCCTGAAAAAATAGGGTATGAAACATGTGCCTATATCGGACTGTATCTGAAAGATCCTGAGCAGTTTGATACCGTAACGGAAGCTTTGAAGCATATTCCGGAGGTGGTGGAATGTCATTTTACGACTGGGCAGTACGACATGTTTATCAAGATTTACGCAAAAAACAACCATCACTTGCTTGAAATTATTCATGACAAGTTACAGCCGTTAGGGCTTTCACGTTCGGAAACTATCATTTCTTTCCGTGAAGCCATCAAACGTCAGATGCCGATTATAGATTTGGCTGATGAGGATTAACGGTTACCAATCCGTTCGTAATCGATAAAGGTATAGGAGTAGAGATGCTTTTCGTCTTCCGGATGGCATTCTCTACTTTTTTCTTTCCAGAGAGTTGGGTCGATAGCAGGAAAGAATGCGTCGGCCGGTTTTTCACTGTCGTTTATTTCTGTCAGATAGAGTGTGTCGGCCAGAGGAAGTGCCTCGGCATACAGACTCGCACCACCAATAATGAATACTTCTTCTTCCTTTGTACAGTGTTTCAGCGCTTCTTCCAGCGATGAAAAATGCTCTGCTCCTTCGAATACAGCAGACTGGTTCCGGCTTAATACGATGTTGCGGCGGTTGGGCAGAGCACCTTTGGGAAGTGATTCAAAGGTTTTACGTCCCATAATGATAGTATGTCCGGTAGTCAGTGCCTTGAAGCGTTTCAAGTCGTTTGGCAACCAGTATAATAACTTATTTTCGAATCCGATACCACGGTTTTTGTTGACTGCTACAATAATGGAAAGCATGTATTTTAAGTTTTTTAGTTTTTAAGTTTTTGAGTTTGTTGATGTCTTAGGTTGACAAAATGTTTTGAGTTTTTAAGTTTATGAGTTAGAAAGGAGATGGATTGAGTATTTTGGAGTGAACCAACTTAAAAACTCACCAACTTAAAAACTCAAAATAATCATACAGATACTTTTCCGGCAATATGCGGATGAGGGTTGTATCCTTCCAAAGTGAAGTCTTCGTATTTGAAACTGAAAATATCCTTTACATCCGGATTCAGTATCATGCGTGGCAATGGGCGAGGTTCGCGGGTAAGCTGCAAGTCGACCTGTTCCAGATGATTCAGATATATATGAGCATCGCCTAGCGTATGGATAAAGTCTCCTGCTTTCAGTCCGGTAACCTGTGCCATCATCTGCAGCAGCAAGGCATACGAAGCGATATTGAACGGAACTCCCAGGAAAGAGTCGGCACTACGCTGATACATTTGCAGGCTCAGGCGTCCGTTGGCTACATAAAACTGGAAAAACATGTGGCAAGGCGGAAGATTCATGTTTTTCAGGTCGGCTACGTTCCATGCGTTTACAATGATGCGTCGTGAGTCCGGATTATGCTTGATGGTTTCCACTGCTTCCGAAATCTGATCGATGAAACCTCCGTCGTAAGTCGGCCACGAGCGCCACTGATAGCCGTAGATATGTCCCAAATCACCGTTTTCATCTGCCCACTCGTTCCAGATTCGTACTCCGTTTTCCTGCAGATACTTCACATTGGTGTCCCCCTGGAGGAACCAAAGCAGTTCATGGATAATGGATTTGAGGTGAAGCTTCTTGGTAGTGACCAGCGGAAAGCCGTCTTCCAGATTAAATCTCATCTGATAACCAAAGGTACTGATTGTTCCGGTACCTGTACGGTCTTCTTTTTTCACACCTTCCGTACGGATGTGTCTGAGCAGATCTAAATATTGTTTCATTTCGGGATATATACTTTTTATTATAGTGAACAAAGGTAGCTAAAATTCATCAGTTGTTGGCGGTCATTGTGAAATATCTTATTTTTGCAGACAATAAATGTAGTTGTTTGTATGAATCTACCATCCGATTTTATTCGCCGTACCTCCCAACTGATGGGAGAAGAACAGTTCACCTTGTTTTGCGAAGCCTTGCAGCGGGAAACTCCTGTCAGTATCCGTATGAACGAGCGGAAATTTTCACAGATACCTCAAGACGCTCGTCCGGTAGCCTGGAGTTCGGCCGGATATTATCTTTCTGTCCGTCCTACCTTTACTTTCGACCCTCTCTTTCATGCCGGATGCTATTACGTGCAGGAGGCCTCGTCTATGTTTGTAGAGCAGGCTTTGCGGCAGTATGTACATGCTCCTTCGGTGATGCTCGATCTTTGTGCAGCCCCCGGTGGTAAATCTACACTGGCCCGTAGCGTATTGCCCGAAGGAAGTTTGCTGGTAGCTAACGAGGTGATGCGAAACCGTTCACAAGTATTGGCAGAGAATTTGATAAAATGGGGACATCCCGGAGTGGTGGTGACAAACAACGATCCGGCCGATTTTGCAGAACTGGAGCAGGTATTCGATGTGATTCTGACTGATGTGCCTTGCTCGGGAGAAGGTATGTTCCGCAAAGACCAGGTGGCTGTAGACGAATGGAGTGTAGACAATGTTACGCTTTGCTGGCAACGTCAGCAGCGTATTCTGCGTGATATCTGGGGATGCTTGAAACCCGGTGGAATTTTGATTTACAGTACCTGTACTTTCAATAGGGAAGAAAACGAAGACAATGTACAGTGGATTGCTGAAGAGTTGGGTGCGGAAATTCTGCCGGTTGAGGTGAAAGAAGACTGGGGCATTACCGGAAATCTTATTGGAGCTGATTTCCCGGTATATCGTTTCCTGCCGCATAAAACCGTAGGTGAGGGACTTTTCCTTGCTGTCTTGCGCAAGCACGGAGAAGCTTCTTCGGAAGAAAATCTTTCTCAGAAACCGAAAAAGAACAAAAAAGGCGATAAGAGGCAGAAAGAAGTTGTATGCCCGAAAGAAGTGAAAGACTGGATAAACGATTCGGACGAATACGAATGGCTGGTAGAAGATAGTCTGGTAAGAGCTTTCCCGAAGACCTATACAGAACTGTACGGACGTTTGAAAAATGCGTTGAAGATTCTGCATGCCGGTGTGGCAATCTGCAGTTTGAAAGGAAAGGATTTTCTTCCCGAACATTCGCTGGCTATGAGTACCGTACGGAAAGAAGGAATCTTCCCCGAAGCGGTGCTGAGTTATGAACAGGCAGTGGCTTATTTGCGCAAGGAAGCCGTGACTCTTTCGCCTGAAGTTCCACGAGGCTATGTGCTTCTGACTTACCGCGGAATTCCTTTGGGATTTGCCAAGAATATAGGCAACCGTGCCAACAATCTCTATCCGCAGGAATGGCGTATACGAAGCGGATATTTGCCGGAGAATCTTGTTTTCCCTTTGTAATTACTAAAAAATAAAGACAATGTCACTGATAAGAGTTATTCTTGCTATTATTTTCCCACCTCTTGCCATTATAGACAAGGGATGTGGTTCCGTCTTGATTATTCTGCTTCTTACCCTTTGCGGTTGGGTACCCGGAGTAATTGGAGCACTTGTCATACTGAACGGAAAGAAGCAATAAAAACACATAAAAAACGCGACTTGTATCGTCACCCTTCGATACTTGTATCGTATGCTATCGATACAAGTCACGTAAGCCATCGATACAAGTCGCGTTTTTACGTATGTATCCGAAAAGAATTCTTCCGGTATAAATGATTATTTTTCCAGTTCAAATCCCAGTCTCAGTCCGTCGTATGTACTGATAAGCGAATTAATGCTGGATGCCGTGTCGTTTACTTTCGATACTGCTCCGGTGATGGTCTGCAAGGCAGACATCAGTTTGTCTGTATTGAAAACCAGACTCATGTTGTTTCCTGCTACAGTGACTTGGGCAGTCAGTTTGATACCCAGTTTGGCAGACATGGTAATGGTTTTATCGGTATCATTGAACGTATAAGTGCCGCTTACGGTACGGTTCTTCAACTTATAAGAGTAGCTGCCGTCTTCGTTGAATGTAAACTGGCATCCACTCAGACCTATCTTGTCGTATACAGTCTGCATCTGGTCTTCTACTTTTTTCGAAGCCACTTCTCCTCCTGCCTTTGCCAGCAGGTCGTCACTCTCAAACTGACATTCCGGTGCTACATAATTCCATGTTCCTACGATAGAAGAAGCTGTTGTAATTTTGTCTCCCACTACCTCTTTAGCTACTCCGGTAAGGATCGATTTCCAGTCCTGTGCATAAGTTTTGCCTGATATACAGCATAAAAGCAATGCGATACAGAAACTTTTTAATAACATTCTTTTTTTCATTTCTTGTATATTTAGTTTGTATTTAATCAGAAAACAAACAAATATACAATGAAAATTGTTTTTTTGTCAAAAAAAATCTGCCAACTTCTTTCTTTTCAAGACAGGAGCAGGATATTTACAGTTGTTTACTTAACTGCCAGTTTCTGAATTTTTTCTACCTGATATACTCCGTCGTATTCTGCAGCAAAACCTTCGTCCGATTTTCCCATGTCAATCACTTCCAGTTCTGCGTATACGGGAGTCCCGTTTTTCACTCCTCCGGTCAGTTCGTCGTATTGGCGTGCAAGTTCTCCTGTCTTGTCAATCACCCAGTAAGTCAGTGAGTCACCTGTAGCCGTAAAAGCCCGTACTTCGTGTGCAATGACCAATTCTCCTTTGACTGTGCGTATCTGTTTGGCTGGAGTAAGTGTAGCGGCCGGTATACTTTCTTTGGTCTGTATTTCTTGAGCACGTGTATAGGTGCAGACAACTTCTCCCCGTTTCAGAATCAGGCTGTCGGCAGTCAGCTTTTCGATAGTCAGCGTGTCGGAAAAATCAATTGTAAGATGATTCCCGATACTTTTTCCCGAAAGAATCAGTTGGTTTCCTTCTTTTTTCCATGATTCATATTGCAGGGTTGCCATCTCGATAGAAGATGCTTTTCCATTGGCTTCGAGCGTAAATCCTTGCTGCATATCGGGCATACCCGGTACCGGTTCTACCCATGAACCTTCAATAGAGACCTGTTCGCTGCAGGCAGGTAATAATAAGAGTGCGGAAAGAAGAAATAAGTAATTTTTCATAATCGGTTAAATTTAAAAAGTTTAAGAAAGAATATCCAAAGATAGATATTCTCTCTCAAACTTTTGTGCAATTAGATACGATGGAAGAAGTATTATTAGTCAATTAACCTTAATTTTAGTTTCTGTGTTGTTTCTTTTGCTCATGATATCAAATGAATAGTCTATTATTCTTTCATTATCTAATTCGTATATATAATGTAAGTTTTTGCAAGTGACTGCTTGATATCCCTGTTAATAAATGTTATTTGTAATGGCGGGGCGAAATTTATTCTTGAGAAGTTTTGAAAATAAATGGCCGGTTTCAGACAAATTGTTAGAGCTGAGAAACCGGCCATTAGTTCCTGTAGAAAGGAAGTTGATAAGATTAATATTATTGTTTTTCCTTTTTAATAAAGTTGTTGTAAATCCTCTGATTTTATTTCTTGTACAGGATGGAATTGCTCACTGCTCATATAGGCCTTCAGGCTATTAAGCAGCTGACGTGCAGCCGGACGCTCATCCATTTTCTGCCAGAAGTCTATACCGGATAGCACAAGTTTTCCTTTACCTACCTTGAATTCGGTTATCAGTCCCAGTGAGCGGTTTGTAAACCAATCATCGATGACACGTACAATCGGTTGAGCCCCTTTGGCAAGCTTATCCATTTCGATGGCATTGGAGTAAGACATTGCATCCCACCACTGGTAATCGCTGTAGTAATTTGTAGGAAACTGTGAAAGCGCCGGATGATGTGGGTTACATAAAATACCTAACGTATGAGGCGCTTGTCCCAATGTCCAGGCTGTATTCCAGAATATGCTGGAGAATCCTATTTGAATGTCTCCTCCCATATCAGCACGCAGTTTGCCTTTAGGTAATGATAAAAGTACCTTGCCTCCTTTTTCCAATACTTCTTTTGCCTTGTTGTCTAAGCTGTTTGTTACTAAGATGTCATTGTCTGCATACTGGTTTCGGGGAGTAGAGGGATATACCCAAATGTGCCATTCGTTTTCAAAATCATTCACATATACCTTTAGAGACAATTGTTTGGGCTCTGTAATTCCTGACAGAGGGAAGTTGATATTGCCTAATGAAATATTGTTTCCTATAGAAATCTGATTTGCATTCCATTGTCCCTTACCTATTGTTTTTCCATCGTCTGTGGATAGTATCCATCCTAATTTTGGATTTGATAACTGCTTATCGCCAAAATGAGCCACTTCGACGGAAGCAGTCAGGCTTTCATTGTTCGTATAAATCAGTTTGGGCAATCGTGCAAGAGGCACAGTGGTATTGCAGAATTGACGGTATTCTTCGGGAGAAATATATCCTTTTTCTTCTCCGAAGACATTCAGAACTCCTACCAGTGCAGTACCTTGTCCAGGGAAATCGTACAATCCTAAGAGCTGGAATCCTCCAAAATCGGGTGTGCGAAGAGCAGCTTCGATGTCTGCTTTGTAGCAAAGAGCCTGTAATTTACCCGAAGCCAGTAGAAAACTGTCAGCCAAATGAATCATTCCGTTCTTTTTCAGATCATCACGGAATATTTCAAAGTTATGAGCCTTCATCAGTCCGGTATATTTGCTTATTTCCTTGAAATCGGGGTAGACACACCATTGTCCTATTTCGTGGCTGATTACAGGCTGGTTGAACTGTTGTACGTAATTGCTCCAATCGTAGTTGGTACGGGGAGCTTCGGCATTGATAATACTTGTAAGTCCTTGTCCCCATCCTTGTATACGTGGAGTAGGGTCATTTAAGAAATCGTTTATCGGTAAATTAGGCCAGCCTGCAGCAGTAGAATACAAACGGCGTGTATCTTTTTCTTTCCAATGAGTCACAAAATCTGCCAGATAGGGAGTGCTTTTTTCTCCAGACGGTTCGTTTCCGTATAACATCATACAGAAAGAGGGGTGGTTTCCGTATTCACGTACCATACGTTCGCTTTCATCCCGTATGAACTGATCCAAAGAAGTTCCGTCGCCGATTGTTATTCCCTGATTAGCCCATGAAGAACATTCTATTTGCAGATAGAATCCCATTTCGTCGGCTACTTGAAAGGCTATTTCCGGCGGACACCAGGAGTGGAATCGTACATGATTCAAACCATGGTTCCGACAATTGGTGAACATTTTCACCCAATACTCTTTGTCCATGGAGGGGTAACCTGTAAGGGGGAAAGCGGCACAGTCGAGCATACCACGGAAAAATACTTTCCGTCCGTTTATCAGAATATGATTCTGGACAACTTCCAGTTTGCGCATACCAAATTGTTCCGAACAGTGGCTCAGTTCTTTTCCGTCTGTTCCGGAAAGATGCACATTCAGTTGGTATAAATGGGGGTGGAATTCGTCCCAAAGCAAAATACTGTCTCCCATTTCTATTTCTGCATATACGGGAGATGTTCCTGTAGGAAGAGTTTGGCTCTTTTCGAATGCTCGTCCGCCTACTTCCATTTTAAATGTAACTTCTTGTGCTGTGCTGGTAGAATTGAGAGCTTCCAGTTCCACCTTTACCTTCTTATGGTCTATGTCGGGGAAAATATCCAAATGGTTTATCCGTATTTGTGGCAGTGCTTCCAATGCAATTTTTCCAATCACCCCATTCCAGTTGCCTTGAGTATGATCGGTAACACTATGAGAGTTGATACCCGGATTTACGGTCTTTAAGCTATTGTCTACTTTGAGCAAAAGTTCATGTTTGCCGGGAGTAAGCCATTGGGTGAGCAAATAACGATGTGGGGTACCTAAGCTGTGCCCACTTCCTGCATAGCTTCCGTCTATCCACAGTTCTGTATCCCAGTGACAACGCTCAAGTGTAAGCATGACATCGTATTTATCCCAGTTTTGTGGTATTTCTACCGTTTTTTTGTACCAGGCTTCTCCCCGGAAATATTTTTCAGGTTGCAACCAAAAAGGAACTTTGAAATTTTCGGCTGTACGGTATTCTGCATATTTGTCGGCAAAGAAAAAAGACGAGTCGACAATGGTGCCGGTCCATGGAGTAGACATTGAAATGTCCTCTCCCAGACGATTGGAAGTAACACTTCCCGGCAGGATAAGTGACTGGTTCCATTGTGATGTGTCTGTAGTAAACTCCCACGTACCGCTTAAATCTATCTGCTGTATAGAGGGCTTGCACGAAAAACAGCAAATGCAGCTTAATAGAACGAATAAATTTTTCATGATACTATAAATAAGATTCAAAATAAACAAATCGCTTATTATACATTTTCATGTAGTTAGATAATTAATTTTAACAGGACAAAAGTAGGGAGTAAAAGAGATGTAAAAAATAGAATCTTTTCAGGAAAACATGGACAATCTTATTTTTTATATTACTTCTACTGTAATCTTGTAAGATAAAACTTTATGGCGCTGTTTATTTTATGTTGACCTCACGTTATCTTATTGATATTTAACATTTAAAAATGCAGGCTTTCTTGAGGGTTTTCATTTTCTAAGTGAAGAACAGAAGATAAGTTTAACTCTTAAAAGAATAATGTGATGAAAGTATATTCGCTATTGCAGAAAGGATTGATGGCCGTGCTGGTGGTGGCCGGAAGTATGGGAATACAGTCGTGTCAGGATGACGACGACAATAGATATTACGTCAGAGTACCCAATGCACTTGTTACGGCAAAAACCGATGCCGACGAGACTTTTTTCCTGCAGCTGGACGAGGAAACTACCTTGTTGCCTGTAAACATGGCTTCTTCTCCTTACGACGGAAAGGAAGTACGTGCGCTGGTAAATTATGAGGAGGTAGACCAGGCAAGCGGGAGATACACCAAGGCGGTGCAGATAAACTGGATAGACAGTATTCTGACCAAACCGATTGCTGCCGACTTGGGTGAGGAGAACGACGAGGTTTATGGTAACGACCCGGTAGAAATAGTAAACGACTGGGTAACGATAGCAGAAGACGGTTATCTGACCTTGCGCTTCCGTACACGTTGGGGAAATTCTTCCCAGCCGCATTATGTCAACTTGCTCCGTACCAATAATCCGGACAATCAGTATGAAGTTGAGTTCAGACACAATGCCTACGGAGATACTTATGGGATGGTAGGTGATGCGCTGGTTGCCTTCAAACTGGACGGACTGCCCGATACGAACGGAGAAACCGTGAAACTGAAATTGAAATGGAACTCTTTCTCCGGAGAAAAATCTGCTGAATTTGATTATTGTACCCGAAAAGAAGTGAATCCGAACCCCGAAGCACTGACTTCGATGAGAAGTACCTTTAAGGTAAAATAACCTCGGATTGACACGACTGATGGTGTGAGCTCACGGTATTAGTATCGTGGGCTCACGCTATTAATACCGTTGGCCTTCGATACTAATAGCGTAAATCCACATTTCAGGATTGATTTGTGTTGATTACGCATCGAAGCTTTTTCGGAATGTGCATCCGTTTTTCCACTCCGAGCAGCCATAAGCCGTTTTTCCTTTCAGTATCGTACCTTTTCCACACAGCGGACACACTGTACCTACAATGGCATCGCCTTCGGGGAGGGTAGGAGCTGTTTCGGCTTTTGTCTTTTTGGTAGTAGAGCGGGTACGTTTCGGTTTAGGCTCTTCGCCGCTGCTTTCCTTTTTCCGGCTGCTTGTCTTTTTGGGAGCCTCTTTCGGTTCCTCCGGCATCACTGTAATCCGCCGGTTGGTATTGTCGCTCAATACACTATTTACTATCTCCGTCACCATCTGTTTCAGTTCGGCCAGGAATGTACCGGCATCGTAGCTGCGTCGTTCTATTTCGCGCAGTTTCTTTTCCCAAAGACCGGTCAGCTCTGCCGATTTCAGCAACTCTTCGTGAATCAGCTGAATCAGTTCTACTCCGGTAGGTGTGGCTACCAGATTCTTCCGTTCCTTCCGTATGTAGTGTCGCTTAAACAAGGTTTCGATGATGGCTGCACGTGTAGAAGGACGTCCGATACCGTTTTCTTTCAATGCATCACGCAGTTCGTCATTGTCTACCAGTTTTCCGGCAGTTTCCATGGCTCTCAGCAGAGTAGCTTCGGTATAAGGTTTGGGTGGCTGGGTCCATTTCTCGTTCAAATCGGGGACGTGCGGACCACTTTCGCCTACTGTAAACAGCGGCAATACGCGTTCTTCGTCTCCTTCTTTCGGCTCTTCCTGCTGTTCCTTGTTGAAAATCACGCGCCATCCCGGTTCTACAATCTGTTTTCCCGTCACCTTAAACTCTACCTTTTCCACTTCTCCCAGTACGGTGGTCGTAGAAAATTTACAGTCGGGATAAAACACCGCAATAAAACGGCGTGCAATGAGGTCGAACACCCGTTTTTCCATATCGGTCAACCCTTGAGGCTGCACACCGGTAGGAATGATGGCATGGTGGTCGGTTACCTTCGAATTGTCGAATACCTTCTTCGATTTCAACAGCTTTTTCCCTGCAAGCGGTGCGGTATATGCTGCATAATCCTTCAGTCCTGCCAGAATATTCGGACACTTGGGATAGATGTCGTCGCTGAGGAAGGTAGTATCTACGCGCGGGTAGGTAGCCACTTTCTTCTCGTAGAGTGACTGGATAAGTTGCAGCGTCATGTCGGCTGAATAACTGAATTTCTTGTTGCATTCTACCTGAAGCGAAGTCAGGTCGAACAGACGCGGAGGTGCTTCCGTACCTTTCTTTGCCGATACATCCGTTACGGTAAAGTCGGAGTGGCGTACGGTTTCCAGAAACTTTTCTCCCTCTTCTTTCGAGGTAAACTTACCTTTGGTCGCACTGAACGTGGTTTCACGATATACTGTTTTCAGTTCCCAGTAAGGTTCGGGTTTGAAATTTTCTATTTCCTGCTGACGTTTCACAATGAGTGCCAGTGTAGGAGTCTGCACACGTCCGATAGACAGAACCTGCTTGTTCTGTCCGTATTTCAGTGTATACAGGCGGGTGGCATTCATTCCCAGCGTCCAGTCGCCGATGGCACGGCTCAGTCCGGCTTCGTACAGCGGCTGAAATTCAGCCTGATCCTTCAGGTTGGCAAACCCTTCCCGGATTGCCTCTTCCGTCAGCGAAGAAATCCACAGGCGCTTGACGGGGCACTTGGCTCCCGCTTTCTGCATCACCCAGCGTTGTATCAGCTCTCCCTCTTGTCCGGCATCCCCGCAGTTGATGATTTCATCTGCATGCTGCATCAGTCCTTCGATGATGCGGAACTGTTTTTCGATACCCGGATCATTAATCAGTTTGATGCCGAAACGTGGCGGAATCATAGGCAGACTTCCCAGGCTCCACGACTTCCATGAAGGGGTATATTCGTGGGGCTCTTTCAGTGTACACAGATGGCCGAATGTCCAGGTCACCTGGTATCCGTTTCCTTCTATGTATCCTTCTTTCCGGTTTCTGGCGCCGAGCACTTCGGCGATATCGCGTGCCACACTGGGCTTTTCGGCTATGCAAACTATCATGTACGGGTTCTGATGTAATTAAGCAAGTTTAGAATGAGGGTAAAGTAATAAGAGAAAAGTAGGAGTTGAAGCCTCACTGTAACAAAGTATCCGCTTTAACTCCTATCTTGTATATTTTAAGACAAACCGTCTTTCTTTTCTTTTTTCGGAAGAAAGAATCAGTTATGTACCAGCGTACCGATGTTTTCGCCAGACATTACTTTCTTCAGGTTTCCTACTGTATCCATATCGAATACGATAATCGGCAGGTTGTTTTCCTTACACATGCAAGTTGCAGTCAGGTCCATTACTTTCAAGCCGCGAGCCAGCACTTCATCGTAAGTGATTTCGTCGAATTTGGTAGCAGTCGGGTCTTTTTCAGGGTCGGCTGTATAGATACCGTCTACACGTGTACCTTTCAGCATAACGTCGGCTTCGATTTCGATACCGCGCAAAGAAGAACCAGTATCGGTGGTGAAGAACGGATTTCCTGTACCGGCAGACATGATGACTACTTCACCGTTTTCCATGGCTTCAATGGCTTTCCATTTGGTATAGAATTCTCCGATAGGTTCCATACGGATGGCAGTCAGCACACGTGCTTTTACACCGGCAGCTACCAGTGCAGAGCTCAGTCCCAAGCTGTTGATAACTGTAGCCAGCATACCCATCTGGTCTCCTTTCACACGGTCGAAGCCTTTGCCGGCTCCACTCAGTCCGCGGAAAATGTTTCCTCCACCGATTACGATACCAATCTGTACTCCCATTTCGTGTATCTCTTTAATCTGCTGGGCATATTCTCCCAGACGTTTTTCGTCGATACCGTATTTTTTCTCACCCATAAGGCTTTCGCCGCTGAGCTTTAACAGAATGCGTTTAAATCTTGCCATAAGAATTAAGTTTTAGTTATTGAGTTTGTAAGTAGAGGTTTCCATTCGGAGCGCTTCTTACTTGCAGGCAAAGGTAAGAAATTTAGCAGTCTTTTCGGGGTACCGTGTAAAATAAAATTCGTTATTGAGGGATTCTTTTTCCGGATTGGGACTATGGAATGTTACAAAGCAAGCCATTTTATAAGGGCTGAAAACTGTTAAATCTGTTAAATTGTTGAATTTCTGTCGTCTATTTGCTACTTTTGTGAAAACTATGTTAAAAACACTTGCTATATGCATTACTATTTATTGGTAGAAGGTCTGAAGAAAGGGCCTATACCGTTGGAAGAATTAAAAGAAAACGGACTAAGTGCAGAAACCTTGGTTTGGAGAGAAGGACTGACGGAATGGGTAAAAGCTTCCGAACTGGAAGAACTGTCGGAGGTTTTGGCTAGTATTCCACCTTGTCCGCCTTCATCCTCTCAACCAGAAGAAAATGTGAAACAGCCGGAATGTCCCAAAACCTGGCTTCCCGAATCCATTATATCCACGTGTTTATGCTGTCTTCCTTTGGGAATTGTAGCCATTGTCTATGCTGCAAAGGTTGATTCTGCTTATTTGCAGGGAAACTACGAACAGGCTTTGCAGTACTCCAAACTGGCACGTAACTGGACGCTGGCAGCAGCGGGAAGTGCTTTGCTGATAGCTGTGCTGTATGTGATTTTTATTTTTATGATGATTCTTTTGGGAAAATCAAGTTTCGATAACTCTTTAATGATAAGCGTATGAATGAACAAGTTTGTCCTAAAACTTGGATGGTAGAATCTATCCTTGTTACATTGTTTTGCTGCCTGCCTTTCGGTATTGCAGGTATTGTGTATGCCAGTAAGGTAAGTTCTTTGTTTGCTGCAGGCAATTATGAAGCAGCTCTTCAGGCAAGTAATGATGCCGGTAAATGGACTAAAATAAGTTTTATTGTAGGACTTGTAGTAGGGGTAATCTCTTTGATTTTCAATTTATATTATGTCTTGTATGCCTCAATTCACTGAAATGAGCCGTACGATAAAATACATTGGGGGAATTGTGCTGATTGGAGTGCTTGCTGTGTATGCTCTTTTAGACCCGGCTCGGTCGGCATTATTCCCCAAATGTCCTTTTTATGTGCTTACCTCACTGAAATGTCCGGGATGTGGTTCGCAGCGTGCCCTCCATGCTTTACTCCACGGAGATGTTCCCGGAGCCTTTTCTTATAATGCGCTGCTGGTAGTGTCGGTTCCTCTTGTCTTGTTGTTGCTTTATGCCGAACTGCTTCGCAAAAAGAATCCTCGTCTGTATTTCACACTTCATAAGCCTGGGTTTATCCTTTCCTTGGCCGGACTGATTGTACTGTGGTGGATTTTCCGGAATATCTTTTCCTGGTGACTTAAATCTTATTCCGTAGCAGATAGCCCTGCATCAGTCCTCTTACTGCCAGATACACAAGGAAGGCCATCCACAACGCATGATTGCCCCACGAACCGGAGCATAGAAAGTAAACTCCGAAAAACAGGGTGGAGGCAGTAGCCATCGACTTCAGCATGATGCGTGTAGAGGTGGTGCCGATACAGATTCCGTCGAGAATAAAGGCGGAGAATCCACAGAAAGGAATGGCTACAGTCCACAATAAATAAGTCCCGGAGGCTGCAATGACCTCTGTATCGTTGGTAAGCAGTTGTAGAAAATTCTGTCCTCCCCACAGGTAGGTCAGGGTAAAAAGAAGTGCCATTGCGCTTCCCCATCCAAACAAATTCCGTACCGTCTGATGCAGGCGGATTTTATCGTTACTACCCGTATATTTTCCACTCAAGGCTTCTCCGGCATACGCAAATCCGTCCATGATGTAGGAAAAGAGTGTAAACAACTGCATCAGCAGCGTGTTGACAGCCAGTACTACATCACCATAAGTGGCACCGGTAGAAGTAAAAAATACTGTAACCGCTACCAGGCAGAGTGTACGCAGAAAGATATCACGGTTCACCAGGAAAAAACGTTTCATGGCATTCCGTTCAAACAGTTGCATGCGTCGTACCTGTTGCCGGAACGGATGGTAGTGTGAAATACAGAGCAGATAAGCCATGATTACTCCGGCATATTGTGCAATGAGTGTACCTAAAGCTACTCCTTCTACTTTCATGTGCAGTACAAATACAAAAAACAGGCTGGCCGCAATGTTTACAATGTTTTGGGTAATGGCAATGTACATGGGGTAGCGGGAATTCTGCATACCGATAAACCAGCCGGTAAAACTATACAATCCTAGTGTAGCAGGAGCTCCCCAGATGCAAATATGAAAATAGCGGGTAGCCAGTTCCTGTACTTCGGGACTGGCATCTATCAGCATAAAGGCGATGAGGCGGATGGGATACTGGAGTACGAGGAGAACCTGTGCCAACAGCAGGCTGACGCTGAGTGAGCGCAGCAGAATACGGGTACCCTCCTGTGTGTTGTGCTGTCCGTAAGCTTGTGCCGTAAGTCCTCCGGTACCCATACGGAGGAAACCGAATATCCAGTAAATCATATTAAACAGCATACCTCCTACGGCAATGGCACCAATATAGGAAGCAGAACCTAAGTGACCGACAATGGTGACATCGACCAGTCCTAACAGTGGAACGGTGATGTTTGAAATGATAGACGGGATGGCTATGTGTAAAATCTGTCTGTTGATTGGGCTCATAAAACGTAGGATACTTCTTTAAACATGTATTCGCGTAACTTTCCTTGTTCGTCCTGCAAAATCAGTTTCCCGATAGGGTCGATAGCGTGTATGCGTGCCTTGAATGTACCTGTTGCATCCTGGTACATATAGAAACCGTCCCGGCGGTATAAGACTTCGAAGTAACGGCTGGCAATTGTTTCGTATTCTCCTTTCCGGAGCAGGTCGTAATAATAGGCAATACGTTCCATCATCTGATGAAGTATCTCTTCCCGGTCGTAATGCTTCCCTGTAATCTGAAACAGCGAAACCGGATTGGGGGCATCACTCATAAACGTCTGCTGGTTAAGGTTTACTCCCGTTCCGGAAATGGAACGGCTGATGTGCATACCGGTCAGATCGTTTTCTATCAAAGTGCCGCAAATCTTTTTATCTTTCCAGTAAATGTCGTTCGGCCATTTGATGGTGATGGAGTCTGTGTAGCGTGACAAGACTTCCTGTAGGCCCAAAGCGGTAACTTGCGACAAAAGGAACTGTCGGCGTACTTCCAGAAAATCGGGAAACACCACAAAACTGAATAACAGGTTGGCCCCCTGTTCCGATTCCCAGCTATTGCCCCTTTGTCCCCGTCCGGCCGTTTGAAAATCGCTCCATACGTTAGTCAGGTCGGCAGGTTGTGTATCCCGGCACAGTTCGCTCAGATAACTGTTGGTCGATACGGTTTCTTGCAGATGGATAGGTTCAGGGTAGTTCATGATAAGCCTCCTTTTGTTTACGGGTGAATTTTTTGATTACTTCTTCGTACGAGTGGTCTATCAGTTCCAGAATCAGAGATTCCGATACATCACTCATCAGGTGTATCTGGTTCCAGTATTTCTTGTTGAAATGCCACGCACCCTCTATGCCGTTGTACCGGTCGCGCAGTTCTATGGCATAATCAGGGTTACACTTTACAGTCAGCTTGTCCGGATGATCTAAATCGATTACGGCAAACATACGGTCCATCACTTTAAAGACCAGTGTCGTTTCGTCGAAGGGAAATCCTTCGCTCGCAGCTTTCTTTTCCAGACAATAAGTTCGGATTGTTTCTATATCCATATTCTTATATTACCAGATAGGAGGAAGAAAAGCTTCCTCGATGTGTTCAATTTCGAATGGCGGGCAGGTACCCACTACGGTAATGACATCGAAGCGTACCGGCAAGTCGATGGCAAACAGCTTGATGTATGCATCGGCTGAGGCTACGATGTTTCGTATTTTGCGTGGGGTAATGGCATCTTCCGGATTACCGAACACATCGTTGCGTCGTGTCTTGACTTCTACGACAACCAGTGTCCCGTCTTTTTCGGCCACAATATCCAGCTCCTTCCTACCGGCATGCCAGTTGCGGTGTAAAATTGTATATCCTTTGTCTCTGAGGTAGGCTGAGGCTTCTTCTTCCCCTTCCTTACCCAGTTTGTTATGTGCTGCCATTTTTCCCATTTTTTGCAAAAATACGGATTTTATACTTTGATTTTAGGGGAAGTAACTTTAATTTTGCACTAATTGAGTATTCAGTGATTTCGTTTTTGAGTTGGTAAGTTTATAAGTTCTTGTTATACTTCGACTTAAAAACTTATGAATTTGCAAACAAATAAACTCGTTTATGGTGAATAACGGAAAAAGACGGAAAAAGGTACCCTCGACGGTCCAGCCTCGCAAGCAGCGTATGGTGTGCCTGATGAGCGAAGAAGAAGTACAGATTGTAGACCGCTATCTGGAGAAATATCAGATTACGAACAAGGCGCGCTGGCTTCGGGAGACGATTTTGTCGTTTATTCATCAGAACATGGAAGAAGATTATCCCACTTTGTTTAAAGAGCATGATATGCGCAGATAATCCCCTCTATACATATGGCAGATGATAATTTTTACATGAAGCAGGCCCTGATGGAGGCCGAAAAGGCAGCCGCACGCGGAGAAGTACCTGTAGGAGCGGTGGTGGTTTGTCGTGACCGTATCATTGCACGTACACATAATCTGACGGAAACGTTGAATGATGTGACTGCTCATGCCGAGATGCAGGCCATTACGGCTGCAGCTAATGCGTTAGGAGGAAAATATCTGACCGACTGTACGCTGTATGTCACAGTGGAACCGTGTGTGATGTGTGCCGGAGCCATTGCATGGGCACAAACTGGCCGGCTGGTGTTTGGAGCAGAAGACGAAAAACGGGGATATCAACGTTTTGCCCCTCAGGCCCTGCATCCCAAAACGGAAGTGGTGAAAGGTTTGATGGCCGATGAGTGTGCCGCCTTGATGAAGGATTTTTTCAAGAAAAGAAGATAAAAGAGAGGGAAACCCGATGAACAATCACGGGGTTTCCCTCTCTCTGTTTGATATGGGATTTACTTATTGTACTTTTACATAATCTTCTCCACCAATCAAATCATGGATGTGGGTGGCATCGAATATTTGGAAATACTCTTTGCCATTGTAGTATATTTTGTCTCCATGTATGGAGTATTGTTTTCTATAGCTGCTTTTACTTATATCAGTCCAGTATACTGTTTTTCCGTCACTGGCATAAATGGTTTCCAGTACAATTGCACCGGTATTATGAAATGCTTTCATTTGTGCATCCACTTCTCTGGATTGTCCGTTACTATTGAACTGTAGACCGTATACTCCGAAATCGCCATTGTAATACGCACTACTCGGTTGTTGCTGTTGTTTGTACAATTTAATGATAGATACACAATCTACGTATTTGCTTCCCATCCATACACCTTGCATTTGTTCCCAGCTATATGATGTCGTTTCACCAGAGCCTGATCCGCTTCCTTCTCCAGCTTTGATAAGTGTCCATAGGTAATCATCAGAACCTACAAGCATATTTCCAGACAGTGTAGTAGTGATGCTGTATCCTCCGTCCTGGTCGGTCAAGGTGATTTGATTTCCTTCCACGGTGTAACTGTAAAAAATAGTACTTGTTCCGGAGTATGGCTTCAGTTCATTTACATCTTCATCGTAGTTGTATCGCCAATCCTCTCCGTGATAGTTTACGATTTCCTGTGCTTCCCGTGAACTGGTAAAGGTCAGTGTTCCTTTTCCTTCTTCCCAGGCTGCATCATCGCCTATCCACGAATAGTTGCGTTCCCATTGGCTGCCAATTAGCTGAGCCATGTCGAAATTTCCTCCTTGGTCATCATTGGATGAACAGCTTGACAGATAAGAACATAATAAGATGCTTAATATTATGTTCCACTTAAACATTGTCTTCATAATTTACTTGTTTTTACTTTTATTCTGTTTTAACAATGCAAAGTTATGGCCGTGTAAAAAAATATGAAAAAAGGAATAAAAGCGAACAGTACCATCCGGACAGAATGAAATACTAAGAAATGAAAAAATGTAACTAAAGTGCAGATGTTTATAAGCGCACAGCCACATATCCATGAAATAAACATAAGATATGTGGCTGTGTCATACAGATAAAGTGTCAGTATTATGAAAGATTGACTGGTTTCAGTCCCATCTGTTCAGCTTTTTTCAGCATGTATTCGAAAGCTGCATCATGCTCGTTGGGAATGATGCCATCCAGAATTGCATCTTTGATAGAACTCTTCAGGCTTCCTATTTCGCGGCAAGGCTGCAGATTGAATACTTTCATGATCTCTGCTCCGTCTACCGGTGGCTGGAAATTACGGATGCGGTCTTTCTCTTCCAGATCCTTCAGCTTCTGTCGTACCAGTTTGAAGTTGTCGAGGAAACGCTGTTTGCGTGCTTCGTTCTTCGAAGTGATGTCGGCTTCACAGAGCATCATCAGGTCGTCAATATCATCGCCGGCTTCGAACAACAGACGGCGTACAGCCGAGTCGGTCACTTCTTCGTCGGCAATTACGATAGGGCGCATGTGCAGTCCCACCAACTTCTGTACATACTTCATCTTTTCGTTCATCGGCAGCTTCATCTTACGGAAGATATCCGGTATCATTTTCTCGCCGATGTAGTTGTGGTTGCGGAATGTCCATCCTGTGCGAGGTTCCCAACGTTTGGTACGTGGTTTACCAATGTCGTGCAGCAAGGTTGCCCAGCGCAGCCAAAGATTGTCGGTCACCTTAGAGATGTTGTCTACTACTTCCAGTGTATGGTAGAAATTATCTTTATGTCCTTTCCCATTTCTCACCTCTACACCTTGCAAAGCTACAAGTTCAGGGAAAATCAATTCAAGAAGTCCGCAGCGGTCCAGATCGACAAACCCTTTTGAGGGAACGGGCGACAACAGAATTTTGTTCAGTTCGTCGGCAATACGTTCGCGTGATATAATCTTGATACGTTCCTTGTTGCGCTCCAAGGCCTGGAAAGTATCATCGTCTATATAGAAATTGAGCTGAGTGGCAAAGCGGATGCAACGCATCATGCGGAGTGGATCATCGCTGAAAGTGATGTCCGGATCGAGTGGGGTACGTATGGTACGCTCTTTCAAATCGTCCAAACCACCGAACGGGTCGACCAGCTCTCCGAAACGTGTCCGGTTGAGGCAGACCGCCATGGCGTTAATGGTAAAGTCGCGTCGGTTCTGGTCGTCTTCCAGCGTACCGTCTTCAACGATAGGCTTCCGGCTGTCGTGGCTGTAAGACTCTCTGCGTGCCCCTACAAATTCCACTTCTGTATCTCTGTATTTTACTTGTGCGGTACCAAAATTCTTGAATACGGATATATGAGCTCCACGTCCCAGTTTCTTTCCGAACGCTTCGGCTATCTCTATGCCGCTTCCTACTACTACAATGTCAATGTCTTTCGAAGGGCGGTTCAGGAATATGTCGCGTACATATCCACCTACCACATAACATTCCAATCCCAATTCGTCGGCTGTTTCGGAAATCAGGTTGAATATTTTGCCAGTAAAGTGTTCTTTCAGTTCCATTCTCGTTTGTTATAATTGGAATGCAAAATTACAAAAAAAACACCATTCCTTCCTAATGTTTGAAAGTTGTATGTATTCCAGTGAAGATGATTCTGCTTTTCTTTCTATCCGCTGAGTGGTATGAACATGAAAAAAGTCATGAATTTAAGGTAGATAGGCGAAATAATTGTAATTTTGCCCCATGAAAAATAAGTATAGTAATATGAAGAAGGCAGGATTGACAACCTTGGTATTGGCAGCGTTGCTGACAGCGTGTGGCAGCGACGACAAGAAAGCGGGTGAATTGTTTCAGCGTGCAGAACTTTCGTTTGCTGATGGAGACTATAGTCTGGCTAAATTGCAGATTGACAGTATACGTACTTTATATCCCAAAGCATTTGATGTCCGAAAATCAGCTGTGCGTCTTATGCAGCAGGTCGATTTGAAAGAGCAGCAGAAAACTCTGGTTTATCTGGATAGTGTAATGGCGGTGAAGCAGGCAGAGCTGGATTCAATAAAGGGACGTTTTGTGCTGGAGAAAGATACGGCTTATCAGGAGGTAGGCAATTATTTCTATCCAACTCAGGTTGTAGAGAAAAATATCGGACGTTCTTTCTTACGCGGACAGGTCAATGAATTGGGAGAAATGTCGCTGACTTCCATCTATTGTGCAGGAGGAAATATTCATCATACGGCAGTGAAAGTGACAGCCGGGGATTTGTTTGCCGAAACACCTGCTTCGCTGGATAGTTATGAAACCACCGATTTGGGAAAGGCTATTGAGAAAGCTGATTATAAATTGGGTAATGACGGAGGGGTAATAGCTTTTCTGGTTGCCAACCGTGATAAGAAGAATATCCGTCTGGAATTTATCGGCGACCGTAATTACAAGACTGTAATGCAACCTAATGATGTAAAGGCTATTGCTGAACTAAGCGAACTGGCCCGCATTCTGACAGGTATTGAAGAGATAAAGAAAGAACAGAAAGAGGCCAATCTGAAGATTCAGTTTGTTACCCGTAAAATAGAAGAGGCCGAAGAAGGTAAGGAGCAGGGTAAGGAAGGATGAAGACACTGATTGCAGGTATGATGGCATTGTTGCCATTAGGAGTGATGGCACAGGAAAAGCCGGAAGTAGATTTTGGGATAGACTTTACCAGTGCATATATCTGGCGTGGACAGGATTTAGGTGGAGTAAGTATACAGCCTGAGATTACGGTATCTTATAAAGGATTTTATTTGTCCGGATGGGGAAATGCTGGCTTCGATTCGGAAGATCCAAAGGAAATTGATTTGACTTTGGGCTACGAAACCGGTGGATTTTCTGTTTCGGTAACAGACTATTGGACGGCTGGAGATACAGGCTATTTTCACTATGGAGCTACGAATACATCGCATACTTTTGAAGCACAGGTTGGTTATGATTTCGGTTTCCTTGCATTAAACTGGTTTACTAATTTTGCCGGATATGACGGAGTAAATGCAGAGGGAAATCGTGCTTATTCATCGTATGTATCGCTGGAAGTTCCTTTCCGGTTAGGAGGATTCGAATGGACGGCAGAAGTGGGAGCCGTACCCTATGCAACCAATTTTTATAACGACGGAGTCAATGGATTTGCTGTATCGGATGTAGGATTGAAAGTACAGAAAGAGGTAGCGGTGACTGAACGCTTCTCTCTTCCTTTGTTTGCAAGAATCAGTTGGAATCCGGCTACAGAGGGAGCTTATTTTGCTTGTGGATTAAGTTTTTGATATATATCTGATGTCTCTTAAGAGTATGATATAAAAAAGATTTCCTTCGGAAAGAAGGAAATCTTTTTGTTTTTTGGATATTTAGCTTAGCAGCGTGCTGCTACCTTTCCCCAGTCTACCAAATGCCAGAACGCTTCAACGAATGCGGCGCGACGGTTTCTATAATCTATGTAATAGGCATGCTCCCATACGTCGATAACCAGTACAGGTTTCAGTCCCTGACGCAGTGGATTTCCTGCATTGCTTTCTGCTTTTATTGACAATTTACCTTCTGCATCGGCAACCAGCCATACCCATCCGGATCCGAACAATCCTACAGCTGCTTTGGAAAATGCTTCCTTAAAGGCTTCTACCGAACCGAAATCGCGTGTCAGCAAATCGGCCAGTGAGGCAGGTATGTCGGTCTGTGCCGGAGTCAGGCTTTGGAAGAAGAAAGTATGATTCCATGCCTGAGCTGCATTGTTGAATACAGGTCCTTCTGCCTTGCATACCATTTCTTCCAAAGTACTGTTTTCATAAGGTGTGCCTGGAATCAGTTTGTTCAGGTTGTCTACATAAGTCTGCAGGTGTTTGCCGTAGTGATAGTCTAATGTTTCTTTGCTCATGTGTGGAGCAAGTGCTTCCATCAGATAAGGAAGTTCGGGCATTGTGTGTGTCATAGTGTTTTGTATTTAAATGATTAGTAATATATATAGAACAAGCCGGCAGCAGTAAAAGTTTTATCTGCTACCGGAAAAGTCTCTATAATCTTTTCAAAGCTAGTTTGATGACTTGCTCTACGGTAGCTTCCGGAGTTTCTTTCAGAATGGCGGCAGTTACCTTTTGCGACGGAGCTTGCGGGAATCCCAACATGGTGAGTGCGGCTACAGCCTCTTCGTATATTTCGGAGTGAAGCATGGTATTTGCTGCTGTTCCAGTTTCTGCAGGCTGGATGCCGGTTGAGGCGATTTTGTCTTTCAGGTCGACAATGATGCGTTGCGCTGTTTTCAGTCCGATACCCTTTACCGTTTTCAGCAGTTTATCGTTTCCGCTGCTGATGACATTACACAGCTCCGACGGACTCAGTGCCGAAAGAATCATGCGGGCAGTGTTCCCTCCGATACCCGAAACGGTGATGAGTAAAAGGAAGAGCTCTCGCTCCTGCTTGGTAGCAAAACCATATAATATGTAGGCATCTTCGCGTATCGCTTCATAAATATAAAGCTTTACTTCCTTTTTTCCCTGAATGGCAGAAAAGGTGTTGAGCGATACATTGATGGCATAACCTACTCCGTTACATTCTACTACTGCTACCGCCGGAGTAATTTCGGTAAGTTCTCCTTTGATATATTCAATCATATTTTACTGATAAATTATAAATTCAATACAAAAATAACCATAAGAAAGTTATAAATTGTAAGTTGGGGCAGAATATTTTCAAAAACGTAGCCTATCTATTAGTTTAGAATGATTCTAATTCTGTATTTTTGCAATATCAAAATTCATCCCTCTTTTGTTATATAGATAAGAGGAAAAACAAATTAAGAGTATTCACTAAATAAAAGAAGAAATATGAAAAAAATTAGAGCAGCTGTAGTAGGTTACGGTAATATCGGTAAGTTTACAATTGAAGCACTGGAAGCTGCACCCGATTTCGAAATTGCAGGTGTGGTTCGTCGTCATGGCGCAGAAAACAAGCCGGCAGAATTGGCTAACTATCCGGTGGTAAAAGATATTAAGGAATTGCAGGATGTAGATGTAGCTATCCTTGCTACTCCAACTCGTAGCGTAGAAGAATATGCAAAACAGATTTTGGCTATGGGTATCAATACTGTAGACAGTTTCGACATCCATACACAGATTACTTCTTTGCGCCGTTCTTTGGACGAATCGGCTAAGGCTGGTAATGCGGTAGCCGTTATTTCTGCAGGATGGGATCCGGGAAGCGACTCTGTAGTACGTACATTGCTGGAAGCAATTGCTCCGAAGGGTATCACTTATACTAACTTTGGTCCGGGCCGTAGTATGGGACACTCTGTGGCTGTCCGTGCTATCGAAGGTGTAAAAGATGCATTGTCTATGACAATTCCTGTTGGTACTGGAATCCACCGCCGTATGGTATATGTAGAATTGGAAGAAGGTGCTGACTTCAAGACTGTAGAAGCTGCTATCAAAGCTGACCCTTACTTTGTAAACGACGAAACACACGTAATCCAGGTACCTTGCGTAGACGATTTGAACGACGTAGGTCACGGTGTGAACTTGGTTCGTAAGGGTGTATCAGGTAAGACTCACAACCAGTTGTTCGAGTTCGATATGAAGATCAACAACCCTGCATTGACAGCTCAGGTTTTGGTTTGCGTTGCTCGTGCTTCTATGCGCCAGAAACCGGGATGCTACACCATGATTGAAATTCCGGTAATCGACCTTTTGGCTGGCGACCGTGAAGAACTGATTGCACACTTGGTATAATCTCTATCTAGATAAAAATAGAAAACGCCACGAACGGTAGTCTCCGTTTGTGGCGTTTTTTTTGTGTATATATCTCGGAGTGCAAAGGAATTTTCTGCTTCTGTTTCTTTGCAAAAACGCGACTTGTATCGTGAGCTTATGATACAAGTATCGTTGGCCTTCGATACAAGTCACGTGAGCTCACGATACAAGTCGCGTTTTTAGAGGGTATATGATGAGTGCTGAGTGAAAATTCGCATCTTATCTTAAAAGTATTAGGAAAGAACTAGTACTTCTTTTGGAGGTTTGTTTGATTTTTGTAATTTTGGCAGATATTTTTATCAAACAAAGTTTTTTCCGGGGAATATGATGGATCCATTGATTTTGAAGCAATTGAGGGCGGGAGATGAAAAAGTCTTTCGTGAAATATACGACCGTCATTATGTACTTCTCTGTCGTTTTGCCAACCAGATATTGAATGATGCAGCACTTTCGGAGGAGATTGTAGATGATGTGATTTTTTACCTGTGGGAACATCGGAAAGAGGTAGAAATCACGTATTCTATACGTGCTTATCTGATGAAAGCTGTACGGAACCGTTGCCTGAATGAGCTGAATTCGAGGGCTCGTCGTGAAGAACTGCTTTTTTCCTCTTTTTTACTTCCTGAGAATATGGATTTTCTCGATACCTTATTTACTGAAACCGAACATCCGTTGGGAATGTTGTTGGAGCAGGAACTGGAGGATGAATTATACCGGAGCATTGAAGAACTTCCGGCAGAATGTCGTACCGTGTTCAAAAAAAGTCGGTTTGAGCAGAAGAAATATGAGGAAATAGCATTGGAATTGGGAATATCGGTCAATACCGTGAAATATCATATCAAGCAGGCACTGGCTTTTCTTCAGAAGCGTCTTGGAAACTATCTGAAGCTGTTGTTGGTGTATTTGTTTATGGAAATTTGATATTTTGTCTATCAAGAAAAACGAGGGAGAAAACAAGGTTTTTAGAGAAAAACGAAAAAAAATAATATTTTCACTACCCGCTTATTCATTTTTTTTGTCTTACCTATAAAAGCACTTGAATTATGCAGCACGATAAGCATACACAGATAGATGAATGGATTGTAGATTACCTGAATGGTACATTAGATCGGAATGCCTTCGACCGTTTGACACAATGGGCTTCGGAGACAGAAGAAAACCGTCGGTATATCCGTCAGCATTTGGAATTGTGGTTCGCTTCGGAAGAAGCAGCTAAAAATATCTCTTTTGATAAAGAAAAAGCATTTCAACGTTTTCTTGAGCGGACTGCCGTGGCTAAGGAAAATGAAATTCCTGTTGCAGATATACATGTGTTTGAAAAGAGAAAGGAGAGAGTATATTTCGGCTCTTGGAAAACTTACCTTCGGGTGGCAGCTGTGATACTGATTTTGTTGCTTCCGTTTGTAGGTTACTGGCAAGGCAAAGAAGCAGTCAGACATTCTTTTTCGGATATTGTGGTAGAAGCCCCTATGGGAGCCCGTACAAAATTGTATTTGCCTGACGGTACATTGGTGTGGCTGAATGCAGGTTCTCGTTTAGCCTATTCACAAGGCTTTGGGGTAGACGACAGACGGTTGAATATGGAGGGAGAAGGTTATTTTGAAGTTTCTCGTAATGAAGCGCTCCCATTCGAAATACAGACTCGTGAAGTCGGTTTGAAGGTGTTAGGAACCAAGTTTAACTTCCGTAACTATTCGGATGATGAAGAAGTGACTGTAAATTTGATGGAAGGAAAGGTATCTCTGCACAATGAAGTAAAATCAATGCCCGAACTTTATCTGGCACCCAATGAAAAAATGGTGATGAACAAGTTGACAGGAGAAATGATAAAAACACGTACCGATGCTTCTCGTTCCAATGTGTGGATAAATGATGAATTATTTTTTGATGAAGATTTACTGGAAGATATAGCCAAGCGTCTGATGCGGAGTTATGATGTGCAGATAGAAGTGGCCGATTCTTTGCGTGATCGTCGTTTCTATGGCAGTTTTACGGTGATGGGAAATACCATAGAAGAGGTCTTATCCACCATTGCTTCTACCAATCAGATGCGTTATCGTTACGAAAATGGAAAATACATATTATATTAATTAATTTGCATGAATGTTAAACCTTAAAAGCCTATTGCGTATGAAACATTGTAAAAAAACGGGATAAAAAACAAATCGGAGCATGTGGACACATCCTCCGATTGAATAGAAGTTGTTTTTGGGACGAAACAACTTAAATTTAGGACTTTACAAATATAGTAAATCCTTAATTCTTATCAATTAGAAATTATCTTTTTTAAACTTAAATCAGAAGAATTATGAGATCTATTAGTAAGGCTATGCTAATAGCCTCAACAGCCTTTTGCTTTCATTTATCGGCCTTCTCTCAAGATATATCGTTGAAAGTCAATGATGTGACGGTGAAAGAAGCAATGGAGCAGTTGAAAAAAACATCCGGTTATTCGTTCGTATTTTCTTCGAACGATGTGGATACCAAACAGCGTATTTCGATTTCGGCGGACAATGCTACATTGGATGAAGTAGTGAAACAGATACTGTCCGGACAACAAGGGGTCGGTTATGAAATTCAGGGGAAGAAAATTATAATTAAAAAAATACAGTCCGTTCAAAAACGGACTGGTAAGCGAACCAAGGTTACCGGTAAGGTTGTAGATGCAAAAGGGGAACCTGTTATCGGAGCAACAATTAGGGAAGACGGAACCTCAAACGGTACAATCACCGATTTCGATGGTAACTTTTCATTGGATGTATTTGCTAATTCGTTGTTGGAAGTTTCTTATGTAGGCTATAAGAGTCAGCAGCTGAGAGCCGATGCGAATGGAATACTGAATGTAACACTGAAGGAAGATACCGAAGTGTTGGATGAAGTCGTGGTAACTGCATTGGGTATCAAACGTAAATCGAAAGCGCTGGGCTATAATCTGACCGAAGTTAAATCGGATGAGATTACAGCTGTAAAAGATGCGAACTTTGTTAAGTCATTGGCTGGTAAGGTTGCCGGTTTGCAGATTAACAGTTCGGCTGCGGGTGTAGGTGGTAGTACCAAGGTCGTATTGCGTGGAGCCAAGTCTATTACTAAAGATAATAATGTACTTTATGTTATTGATGGCGTACCTTTGTTTAATACGAATTCTGGAAGTGTACAAGGTATGTTTGATCGTCCCGGAGGAGAAAGCATTTCCGATATTAACCCTGAGGATATTGAAAGTATGTCTGTATTGAATGGTCCTTCGGCGGCAGCTCTCTATGGTAGTAATGCAGCCAATGGTGCTATTTTGATTACAACAAAAAAAGGTGCAGCTGGAAAGGCAAAGATTACATTTACCCATGCTACTGATTTTATGAAGCCTTTTGTTACTCCTAAATTTCAGAATACTTATGGAAACTTGCCAGGGGAATATACGAGTTGGGGAGCCAAATTGGATCAGCCTTCCGATTATGATCCGTTGGATTTCTTCCGGACAGGATACAACGTATCTAATTCCTTTACTTTGTCTACTGGTACGGAGAAAAATCAGACTTTTCTGTCTTTAGGAACAAATAATGCAGAAGGTATTATGCCTGGCAATACCTATAACAGATATAATTTTACTATTCGAAATACGTCTAAACTCTTTAACGATAAAATTACACTTGATTTAGGGGCAAGTTATGTCAAACAGAATGATAAGAACATGGGTACACAGGGACAGTATTTCAATCCGTTGATTCCGTTGTATCTGTTTCCGCGTGGAGAAGACTTTGATAAAATCAGAACGTATGAGCGTTATGATGAAACCCGAAACATCTATACCCAGTACTGGCCTTATGGAGACGGAGGTACCAGTATGCAAAATCCTTATTGGATTATTAACCGTAATCTTTTCCTCGGGGATAAGGACCGATATATGTTTAATGCTGGTGTAACCTGGAATGTTGTTGATTGGTTTAATTTGTCTGCACGTGCCCGATTGGATAATGATATAAAAGTTTCAGAATCAAAATATTATGCGGGTACATCCGGTAAGTTTGCACAAGAAAAAGGATATTTTTCTCATGCTGAAACAACGAATATGCAGGCTTATGCCGATGTGATGGGTAATGTAAACAAGTCGTTTGGCGATTTTGATTTAACAGCTCATGTGGGTGCCAGTTTATCTCATTTGAAGCACAGCGAAATGGGGTACTATGGTCATTTGAAACAGATTCCTAATTTCTTTGCGGTAAAAAATGTGGATTTGAATGCAAGTGCTTCAGGAGTCAGTCACCAGCGTTATACAGATGTAACCCAGTCCATTTTTGCCAGTGCTGATTTGGGATACAAAAGTATGGCTTATCTGAGTGTAACAGCCCGAAATGACTGGGCTTCTGCTTTGGCTAATACTGAACAGCTTTCATTTTTCTATCCATCGGTAGGTGGTTCCGTGATCCTTTCAGAAATATTTAAAATGCCAAAGTGGATTACTTTCTTAAAGCTACGTGGTTCATACAGTGATGTAGGTTCTGCTATTCCCCGTTTCCTGTCTATTCCTACCTATCCATACGACAATCAGGGAATTCTTGGTACCATCACTCAGTATCCGGTAGGAAAACTTTATCCTGAAAAAACACGGTCTTATGAATTAGGAGTAAATTTCCGCACTTTTGAAAATCGTTTGAATTTGGATGTTACCTATTATAAGTCGAATACATACAACCAGACTTTTACCGCTCCTATTTCGGCTTCTACCGGTTATTCCAGTATTATTGTTCAAACAGGTAATGTGCGCAACTGGGGTATTGAAGCTTCGTTGAGTTATAGCGACACTTTTGGTAAAGATTTCTCTTGGGATTCCCAGTTGACCTTTTCTATGAACCGAAATAAGATTGTATCTTTAGTGGATGGATTCAATGACCCAATAACAGGATTGCCTCTCAATATGCCGGAAATGGAGTTTTCGAAGGCTGGTACTTATTTGATGAAGTTGGTTCCAGGTGGATCTATTGGTGATATTTATGCTACTAGTTTTTTACGTACCGATAATCAGGGAGATATATGGGTAGATCCAGGGAGCAATACTTTGGGAACTCCAGTAGATGAAACTATTAAGGTGGGAAATTCTAATCCTGATTATAATCTTGGTTTTCGCAATAGTTTCTCATGGAAAGGAATTAATTTGAGTTTCTTGCTCTCTGCTCGTATTGGCGGTGAAGTGGTTTCTGCTACTCAGGCTGCTCTCGACAATTATGGAGTATCGGAGGCATCTGCTATTGCTCGTGATAATGGAGGTGTACAGGTGAATAATGGTAAACTGGATGCACAGTATTTCTACCAATTTATCGGTGGAGGTGAAACCGGTATGATTTCACAATACGTGTATAGTGCTACTAATGTACGTTTGCAGGAGTTGACCTTGGGGTATACTCTTCCACGTGAATGGTTTAAAAATAAATTAGGATTGACGGTTTCTTTTATAGGAAGAAATCTGTGGATGATTTATAATAAAGCTCCATTCGATCCTGAACTGACTTCTTCTACCGGTACTTATTACCAAGGATTTGATTATTTTATGCAACCCAGTACACGTAACTTAGGATTTAGCGTAAAGTTTGACTACTAATTTATAATACGTATGAAAAAGACAAATTATGTAAAGCTCATAGCAGCTTCTATAATAATAGTATTTACCTCGTGTACAGGTCGTTTCGAGGAGTTTAATACTAATCCGGATGAGCCGACAGACGATATGTTGGATGGTGATAATTTTAAAGTAGGAGCTTTTTTCCCTACGATGCAAAATTGTGTAATACCCACTCATCCTCATCAGTTTCAGGTATCCCAAAATTTGGTAGGTGATGTGTATGCCGGTTATATGGCAGGTATTGGGGAGTGGAATCAAGGGAAAAATGGTACGACCTATGCCTATATCATTGACGACTGGACGGATATTCCGTTTAAGCAGACTTTCGTACAAGTGATTGGAGCGGATATGAATGTGCGCAAGCTGGTAGGAAACGATATAACTAATCCTACTGTGGCTCTCTCTACTATCATCAAAACGGCTTCAGTGCATCGTTTGTCCGATTTATATGGTCCACTTCCGTATTCAAAGATAGAAGTCGGTGGATCACTGAATATCGAGTACGATTCCCAAGAAGTATTGTACAAGAAGTTTTTGAGTGACTTGGATGAAGCCATCAATACCTTAACCGATTTTGTAACTCAATATCCTAACAGCCGCCCTTTGGAGGATTATGATTTGGTGTATGATGGTGACTATACCAAATGGATTCGTTTTGCAAATTCATTGAGATTGCGCATTGCCATGCGTTGTGTCTATGTAGACAATCAGTTGGCATATGAGCATGTGAAGAAGGCTTTAGAACATTCGGGCGGTTTAATTGAAAAAAATGACGATAATGCTGCTTTGAAAAGTGGGAAGGGTTTTATAATAAAGAATCCTATTCAGACTATGTGGGATACCTATTCTGATATTCGTATGGGAGCACTGATGCAGTCGTTTATGAATGGGTATGAAGATCCGCGTTTGAAAGTTTATTTCCAGCAGGCTACAATTAACGGAGCGACCGGATATTTTGGAATGCGTACAGGAGTGGCTGTAACAAATAAAACGAAGTGGAAAGACTTGTCTTCACCTGCCGGTCTGTTTACCGATCCAATTGTATGGTTTTCGGCGGCAGAAACTTCTTTTTTAAAGGCCGAAGCAGCCTTGCATTGGCCGGGTGATTTTGGCGGTGAAGAAGCTATGCAGACCGCTTACGAAGAGGGTATTCGTCTTTCGTTTGCCGAAAAGGGAGTGGACGGAGCCGATACTTATCTGCAAGATGATACGAAAACGGCTGTGAAATTTGTCAGCAAGATAGATGGAAGTCATTCCATCGAAGCGAAAAGCGATGTAACCATCAAATGGAATCCTTCTGACAGTGAAGAACGTAAGTTGGAGCGCATTATTACTCAAAAATGGATTGCCCTCTATCCTAATGGAGCGGAGGCTTGGTCGGAATACCGCAGAACTGGCTATCCGGCACAATATCAGGCTATCAATGACTATAGTAATGGTACAGTAGATGCCAAGATTGGTCCGCGCCGTATTCCGTTCCCGCCCTCAGAGAGACGTTTGAATCCTGAAAATATTGAAAAGGCAACCCAACTTTTGGGAGGACCCGATGAAGCCGGTACTCCGCTGTGGTGGGATAAAAAGAAACATTAATCTAAATATATTATCATATGAAAGCAAAATATATATTTGCCTCTTTATTGCTGGCATTGGGTGTCAATTTATTTGTGTCGTGTGACTCTTGGACCGAATTGGAGAATATTAAAATACAAGATGTAGAAGATAATTCTTCCTTGAATCCGAAATCGGAAGAATATTGGGAAAATTTGCGTGCCTACAAACGTTCGGACCATCAACTCTGTTTCGGGTGGTTTGGCTATTGGGATGGAGGAGTAGGGGCTTCTGGGCGTTCCAGTTTGTCCTCGGCTCCCGACTCTATTGATATTTTTTCGGTATTTGGTAAATATATGTTTAATCTGACTCCTGAGCAGATTGCAGATATGCGTTATGTACAGGAAGTAAAAGGTTCGAAGGTGGTATTCACTTTTCTGATGCAGAATGTGGGCTTTGGTTTTCCTCAGACACCGGAAGGGGTGATACAGTATGCCCATGCTCTGTGTGATACGGTCAGAAAGTATGGATACGATGGGATTGACTTAGATTATGAACCCAACTATGGAGGGGCTGGTTATTTCTCTGACAAAAAGGAAGTGGCTCGTTTTGTAAAGGAGTTGGGTAAGGAGTTAGGTCCTATGTCGGGAACAAATAAAGTGTTGTATCTGGATGGAGAGTATGATTATATATTGCCTGAGATCGTGCCTTACTTTAATTTGGCTATTTCGCAAGCTTATAATGCGACTAGCAATTCAACTTTGGATAACAGAATGAGAAAGGCGGTAGCGATAGGCTGGAAGCCCGAACAATTCTTGGTATGTGAGGAATTTCAGAAGTATGCCAGTACAGGAGGAGTGGATTTCCGTCTTCCCGATGGTACGGTTGTCCCTTCTTTGATAGGTATGGCAATGTGGCAACCCAAGGAAGGACGGAAAGGCGGTTGCGGTGCTTTCCATATGGAGTTTGATTATAATAATTATCCGGACTGGAAATATATCCGTGAAGCAATACAAATTATGAACCCTGCTGCTAAATAATTATTAAAGATGAAAAAATTATTTGTTTCTATATGTGCGGTAGCACTTTTCTGTCTGGCGGGATGCAAGGCAGAATACGATCCGATTACGGAAAATATTTACATTGCAGATGCAGAGAATGTAAACTATAAGCGATTGACTATAGATAATGAGGGAGGGAGTACTTCTTTCTCAGTGCGGATGTCGGCTCCCGCTCAGTCACAAGTGAAGGCAACCTTGCATAGCGATCCTGCTGTATTGGAGGAATATAACAAGTTGAATGGCACCAATTATCTTCCGTTGCCGGAACATTTGTATTCTTTGAGTGAGGAAGAGATAACGATTGAGCCGGGTAAACTTTCTGCTTCTCCAATCAAAATCAATATTAATCCCTTGGATGAAACGGTAAATGATGCCGATAAATATGCTATTCCGGTAAGTATTGCTGGAGTCAGTGGTACTTCTTTATTGGAGGCTTCTTCACATTTGGTTATTGTTTTAGATAGGGTGATTGTAACTAATATTCTAAAAAATGCAAAGTTTTCAAAATTTGAACTGCCTAGTGATACCGAAGCAGCAAAAGATATGAGTAAATGGACAATTGAGTTTTTGTTTCGAGTTGATCAATTGTATAGGAATCAGCAGTTATTCTGGGTAGATGACAGGAAAAATGTTAATAGTGTATTCGTGCGATTAGCTGAATTTGATCATCCGGTAGACGAACTTCAGTTTAAGCTAAATAATACCCCGTGCTATGGACCTACAAGGTATCAGGCAAATGTATGGCATCATGTTGCTATTGTGTATGATGGTGTTTCTTATCGAATATTTAAAGATGGTAAACTCGATTTGCAAATTGGAGCGGGAACAAATGCGGGGTTAACATGTTCATGGAGATATTTTGAGATTACGGCAAAGTCAATGAGTGAATTAAGAGTTTGGTCATGTGCCCGTACAGAGTCAGAGATTGCTAATAATATGTATGCGGTGAATCCTGATACAGAGTATCTGGAATTATATTGGAAAATCAATGAAGGAGAAGGTAGTGTAATACATGATTATGCTAAATATCACCATGATATGACAGCAACAGGCACTTGGGTTCCAGGACAACGCTTCCCTGAAAATATGGAATAATTTTTGTTTTATAAAAAAGAAAAGCCATGTTAGCTGAGGAAATGATTAAGCTAATGTGGCTTTCTTTAAAATAAGTATTTATTAGTAGAATATTATGTGGATTGGAGGTGTTGGGTATATAAATACCATAATACGATTTAATTCACTTACTTATCAATTTATTTATGAATTATCGAAAACTATTAACCTGCTGTATATGTATTTGTGGTTTTTCGACCTCTTTTTCTACTGTTCACAAACTATGGTATGAACAACCAGCTAATCTTTGGGTAGAGGCTCTGCCATTAGGTAACGGCCGAGTAGGTGCTATGATGTTCGGTAACCCTCATGAGGAGTGCTTTCAGCTTAATGAAGAGACTGTATGGGCAGGTTCTCCCTATAATAATACGAATTCTCAGGCAGCTGCTTATCTTCCTGAAATAAGAAAGTTGATTTTCGAGGGAAAGAATAAGGAGGCACAAGATTTGTGTGAGAAAGCTATTCTTGCTCCCAACAAGGCATACGGTATGCCGTATCAGACAGTAGGAAGTTTACAACTGACTTTTCCTGATATCGCATCGTATGATGACTATTATCGGGAGCTGGATATAGAAAAAGCTGTAGCAAAGGTAAAATTCATTTCTAAAGGTGTGGAGTTTGAACGGGAATCTTTTGTCTCGCTGGAAGATCAGCTATTGGTAGTCAGACTAAAAGCGTCAGAAAAAGGTAAGATAACTTTTTCTGCACGTTATCGTACTCCTTACGATCGGACAAATGTATCTGTTACTTCTGATGGGTTATTGCGCTTGGATGGGAAAGCCGACAGTCATGAAGGTATAGAGGGAAAGATACAGTTTACTACATTATTAGATGTAGATATACAGGGGGGAAAGCAAATACAGCAGGGGGATTCACTATTATATATAGAGGAGGCTGATGAGGCTACTCTTTACCTTTCTATCGGTACGAATTTTCTTAGTTATAAGGATGTATCAGGTAATTCAGAAGAAAAAGCTGCTTTTTATTTGAAGGGGAAAAGGTCGTTTGCTGAATTAAAGCAACGTCATGTCGCTCGCTATTCCAGCTTATTCGATAGAGTGAAACTGGATTTGGGACATACTTTGCAAGGTAATAAACCGACTGATGTTCGTATTAGGGAGTTTGCACAAGGAAACGATCCTGATTTGGTCGCTTTATTCTTTCAGTTCGGACGTTATTTGCTGATTTCATCTTCGCAACCTGGGGGACAGCCTGCTAACTTACAAGGAATATGGAATGAGAAAAGGTTGGCTCCTTGGGACGGTAAGTTTGCCAATGATATTAATATAGAAATGAATTATTGGCCTGCTGAAATTACCAATTTGTCAGAAATGCACCTACCATTCATTGATTTGGTTAAAAATACAGCTATACAGGGTAAGGAAACGGCTCAGATGTATGGTTGCAGAGGTTGGACCTTGCATCATATAACAGATATTTGGTGTGCGACGGGAGCAGTGGATCATCCGTATTATGGAGTATGGCCTACCTGTAATGCATGGTTTTGTAGTCATTTGTGGGAACGGTTCCTTTTTTCAGGAGATGTCTCTTATCTGAAAGAAATTTATCCACTTATGAAAGAGGCATGTCATTTTTATTTTGATTTTTTAGTAAAAGAACCTGCGCATGGGTGGCTTGTTGCAGCTCCATCTTATTCACCAGAAAACAGTCCCATGATAAATGGTAAACATTCTTCTGTATCGATAGCTGCCGGTGTAACGATGGATAATCAGATGATCTTTGATTTGTTTAGTAATACACTACAAGCTGCAACTTTATGCAATGAACATGAAAATTTTAAAGATAGTGTAAAGAATGTATTGTCTCAACTTCCACCGATGCAGATAGGCCGTTGGGGACAATTACAGGAATGGATGGATGATTGGGATGATCCGACAGATGATCATCGCCATGTGTCTCATCTGTGGGGAGTATATCCAGGCCGTCAAATTAATGGCTTTGATACACCGGAACTTTTTGAAGCAGCAAAGAAGTCTCTTCGGGCCAGAGGAGATCATTCTACCGGATGGTCGATGGGATGGAAAGTCTGTTTGTGGGCAAGATTCCTTGATGGAAATAAGGTATGGCAGATTTTGAAGGAGCAGCTTACTCCTACATTAGCACAAAAGGGAACACATGGAGGTACTTATCCTAATTTGTTCGATGCTCATCCTCCTTTTCAAATTGATGGTAATTTTGGAGCGACTGCTGGGATTGCTGAAATGCTGGTTCAAAGCCATGCGGGTGCAGTACATTTATTGCCTGCTTTGCCGGATGCTTTACCGGAAGGTGAGGTGAATGGACTTCGTTGCAGGGGTGGTTTTATTCTTGATAAACTTATCTGGGAGGATGGCAAGGTGAAGGAAACTCATATTATTTCTCAGAAAGGTGGTGTATTGCGTGTTCGTACCTCTGTTCCTTTGAAGTTAAAAAATGGTAGACTGAAAGAAGCAAAAGGAAATTGTCCCAATTCTTTTTTAGCAGCTCAACAAATAGCCTCTCCCCTTATTTCTAAAGAATGGAAAGGGGATAATGAGTATAGAACTCCCACATATTACGAATATGATATCAATACAGAAGTTGGAAAAACTTATGTGTTATTGCGATTATAATATAACGAAACAAACCTGCGAAGGCTTGCTTTTTTTCATAGATTGTTAAGGTTCAGAATGGGTGAGGAGAGTGCTCCTTTCCCATTTTGTTTTATTGGTTATTGAGGATAATATAAATAAAGTATGTCTAAAAACGTGACTTGTATCGTGAGCTTACGATACAAGTATCGTTGGCCTTCGATACAAGTCACGTGAGCTCACGATACAAGTCGCGTTTTTAGAGGGTATAAACTTTACTTTCCGGTTATGATTTCTATCTCTGTATTTCCCTGATGAGGTGCAAGGACTAAGGCTGTTTGTCGTCCTGCATACCTACCGTTAATTCTGATTTCCTTGATTGTATTTCCATTTCCGGTGCGTCTGATTCGGAGTGTTCCTTGCTGGTAACGTAAGTCGGAAATTGTTTCGAATCCGAAATGCTTCATCAGATAAGGGTTGGGAGTCAGTTGCAGTCCGTTTTCTGTGAATTGCAATCCCAAGATTCCCCGGAATACCATGCGCAGGAAACCTGTGGCCGACCAGGTCTGGTCGTGTATGGAGTCCCATTCGTAGTCTTTTCCGGTTTCATGTCCGGTCTGCCATCCTCCGCAGACTCTTCCTGTATACGTATCATAAATTTCGTAAAAGCAGGACTTGCTGTCTAAAACCAGATTGCATAGGTTCTCCAGTTCGAATACAAACTTATCTGCTCTTCCGGTTTGCAGAGCTGCATCTGCCCAGAATGCGTTGACAAACGGCCACACCAATACATTGTGTCTTCCAGGTCTTTGTTTGGAGAATCTTTTGAATGCGGGATAAACCGATGGCAATCCGTATGGACCTACATACGCTTTATCGACTATTTCTTTAGCTTCATTGGAATCTACAATCCCGAACATGATGGCAAATGCCATACCCAGTCCTTCTTGAAAATGATGTGTGTTTCCTTGTCCGTCGATGAGATAACTCAGCTGACAGGTAGCTGTGTTGAACAGATGTTTCCGTATAGCAGCTTTCAGAGTTTCTGCCTGCTGGCGATAGGTCTCAGCTTCTTGGGGAGATTCCAGTCTGTCGGCCATTTCCGCCATCAGTTGGTAGGCATGATAATAAATACAGTTTGTGCTGAGGCATTTGATAGGCTTGGCATTGGGGTAATCCAATACATAGCTGGAGGTGTTCTTGGGGTCGAAAATCGGCTCTTCGTATCCGGCTATTCCATCATTGAATACAGAGGGACCTGTAAACAGGCCATATTCAGAATCGAAGACTTCGTTTTCCAACTTTTGCATTGTATTTTTAGATGCAATATATGCCTGTTTCAGAAAAGCCTTGTCTTGAGTAGCCAGATAGTGGTCGTAGGCACCTGTTACCCAGATAATCTGATCCCAATACTGATGTCCGATTTGTGTCCTGTGGTTGGTAGTTACATGCCATAAAGAATATTCGGAAACTTCGGGTAGTAGCAGATTGGCGGCATTCCAAGTGTTGATTGAAATATCTCTTGTCCATTCTCCTCCATAAGAGCCTCCAGCCTTGATGATGCTGTCTTTTACATTTTTGTATAGGGTCTGTGTGGCAATTTGGAATACTTTATCCAGTTTCTCGTTGTGAGTGTCGAGCTGTTGTGCATGGCCTTGCATAGCAAGAATTCCGGCCAGAATAGCAGGGATGATGTGTTTTTTCATAATGTGTGTTTTCTGTTCTTTGTGAATGCAAAACTAATAGTTTTGGCTATAAAAGCAAACGGGCTCTTTGGAAAATATGAGTATAAAAAAACAAGGCTACCTCAAATCGATTGAGATAGCCCTTGTTCTGATTTATGAAGAAAAGTAGTTGTTATTTCTTGTGTGCTTCAACCCACTTGCGTGCGTTTACGAAAGCTTCCATCCACGGAGTGATCTGGTCTTCGTGTACACGGTCGAGTGGATAATATGCATTTTCCCACGGGAAGCAAGCACGTTCCAAGTGAGGCATCATTGCCAGATGGCGTCCGTCCTGACTTGCAATACCTGCTACGCTGTAGTCTGAACCGTTCGGATTGCCCGGATATTCGTCGTATGAGTATTTCAATACTACATTGTAGTGATCTTCCGGGTAAGGCAATGAGAATTTACCTTCTCCGTGTGCCACCCAGATACCCAGTTTCGAGCCGCTCAGCGAACCGAACATTACACTGCGGTTCATTGGTACGGTTACACCCAGGAAGTTAGATTCGAACTTGTGTGAATCGTTGTGCAGCATCTTGCCTTTTTTCTTGTCTTCCGGTGTGATAAGTCCCAGTTCCATCATCAGCTGGCAACCGTTACATACACCCAGTGACAAAGTATCCTCACGTGCGTAGAAGTTGTCGAGGGCTGCTTTTGCTTTCGGGTTGAACAAGAAGCTACCTGCCCATCCTTTTGCAGAACCCAATACGTCGGAGTTAGAGAAACCACCGCAATATACTACCATGTTGATATCTTCCAGTGTTTCACGTCCGCTAATCAAGTCGGTCATGGTTACGTCTTTCACATCGAAGCCTGCCAGATACAGCATGTATGCCATTTCGCGTTCGCCGTTGGTACCTTTTTCGCGGATGATAGCTGCCTTGATACCACTTGGAGTACGACGGTCTGGGTTGAGACCGAACTGCGACAACTTACCGGTAAATGATTTGTCGAATACCAATTCGATAGGTTGCTGCTTGTAGTTTTCGAAACGTTTCTTGGCACAGCCGTTCATGCTCTGCTTGCGGTCGAGCAGGTAAGAAGTAGAATACCATACATCACGCAGATAGTCGATACCGAACTGATAAGTTGCACCGTCTTTCGATACAAGAATGTGGCGTTCTTCGCTTGGAGTACCCAATTTGATATAACCTACACCTGCATCTTCCAGAATCTTCTTTACTTCTGCCTTATGCTTGTCGGCTACCTGAATAACGATACCCGGATTTTCTGCAAACAATACTTTTACGATATCGTGGTCTTTCAGCTTGTCGAGGTTGATTTCCATACCACCTTCTACGTTTGCAAAGCACATTTCCAGTAAAGTAGTAATCAAACCACCGGCAGAAATATCGTGACCTGCCAGAATCAATCCCTTGTTCACCAGTTCCTGAACAGCAAGGAATGCGTCGCGGAAGTATTCCGGATTCTGTACAGTAGGAACGTCGTCGCCTACCTTGTTCAATGACTGTGCAAAAGCAGAACCTCCCAGACGGAGCTGGTCGAAACTGAAGTCGATATGATAGAATGTAGATTTTGCTTTGTTTACCATTACCGGAGAAACTACCTTCTTGACATCAGAAACTTCACCTCCTGCAGAAACGATAACAGTTCCCGGGCTGATGATTTTCTCGCCGTTCGGGTATTTCTGAGTCATAGACAGAGAGTCTTTACCGGTCGGTACGTTAATCTGCAATTCGCAGCAGAAGTCAGACAAGGCTTTTACTGCAGTATACAGACGTGCATCTTCACCTTCCTGAGCACGGCAAGGCCACATCCAGTTGGCAGAAAGTGATACGCTGTCCAAGCCTTCTGCAAGCGGAGCCCATACCAGGTTGGTCAATGCTTCGGATACAGCCAATACAGAGCCGGCAGCCGGATTAGCCAAAGCAGCCTGAGGAGCGTGTCCCAATGCAGTAGCAATACCTTTTTCACCACGGTAGTCGAGAGCTACAACACCACAGTCGCTCAACGGCAACTGAAGCTCGCCCTGACACTGCTGGCGTGCAATCTTACCTGTTACAGAGCGGTCTACCTTGTTGGTCAACCAGTCTTTACAAGCTACTGCTTCCAACTGCAATACGCGGCTTACGTATTCGTTCAGTTTAGCAGGGTCGTAAGAAACATTTTCGTAATGACGTTCTACAGTCTTGTCTACCATGTAAGTCTTAGGAGACGAACCGAACATCTGGTCTACTGCCAGATCGAACGGACGTACACCGTCAGCTTGTTCGAAAGCAAAACGATGGTCACCGGTTGTTTCACCTACCACGTACATCGGAGCGCGTTCACGTTCTGCAATCTTCTGTACATGTTCGATGGCTTTTTCGTCGATAAGCAAGCCCATACGTTCCTGCGATTCGTTGGCAATGATTTCTTTTGCCGACAAAGTTTCGTCGCCGATAGGCAACTTATCCATATGAATCAATCCACCACAGTCTTCCACCAACTCAGACAGACAGTTTACGTGTCCTGCCGAACCGTGGTCGTGGATAGATACGATTGGGTTTTCATTTTCTTCGCAGAGTGCACGTACTACGTTGTAAGCACGTTTCTGCATTTCTGCATTGGCACGCTGGATAGCGTTCAACTCGATACCTGAAGAGTAGCGTCCGGTTTCTACAGAAGATACAGAACCACCACCCAAACCGATGCGGTAGTTGTCTCCACCCATTACTACTACTTTGTTACCTGCTTCAGGTGAGCCTTTCAGACAGTCACGCTGTGTACCGTATCCTACACCTCCTGCCAGCATGATTACTTTGTCGTATGCATACTTTTCGCCGTTTTCCTGGTGTTCAAAAGTAAGCACAGAACCACAAATCAGCGGTTGACCGAATTTGTTACCGAAGTCTGATGCACCGTTTGATGCTTTAATCAGAATCTGTTCCGGAGTCTGGTACAGCCATTTGCGGACTGGTAGAACATTTTCCCATTCACGTCCTTCTTCAGTGCGTGGATAAGAAGTCATGTACACTGCTGTACCGGCAATCGGCCATGAACCTTTACCACCACCCATACGGTCACGGATTTCTCCACCAGTACCGGTAGAAGCTCCGTTAAACGGTTCTACAGTAGTCGGGAAGTTGTGTGTTTCGGCTTTAAGCGAAATTACAGTCTTGATATCTTTGATTACGAAATAGTCGGAAGTAGAGTGATCCTGTGGAGCGAACTGTTCTACTACCGGTCCTTCTGCAAAAGCAACGTTGTCTTTGTATGCAGAAATAATTTTGTTCGGGTTTTCCTGAGTCGTTTTTTTGATCATTTGGAACAGTGAAGACTCCATTTCCTGTCCGTCGATGATGAATGTTCCCCCAAAGATTTTGTGACGACAGTGTTCGGAGTTAATCTGTGCGAAACCGAAAACTTCGGAATCAGTCAGTTTACGTCCCAAGTCTTTTTCTACCTTCATCAGGTAGTCCATTTCTTCGCGTGAAAGAGCCAGACCTTCTTTTTCATTGTATTCTTCCAGGTTGTCAATATATACAATGGGCTGCGGTTTGATGTCTACATCAAAGATTGTTTGGTCGAGTCCTTTGTACATACGTTGCAACATCGGGTCGTAATCGGCATTTTCATCCTTTACAGGGAAATACTCTTCAATTCGGTGGATACCGTTGATGCCCATATTTTGGGTGATTTCAACCGCATTGGTACTCCACGGAGTTATCATTTCGCGGCGTGGACCGATGAAATAACCTTTCAGATTATCTTCTGTTTCGAGAGTGGCTTCGCTATAAAGCCAACACAGTTTGTTGATGTCCTCAGCATGAAGCTCCTGATTGCATGCTGTGGCAATTACGCTGTTAGTGGGTGTTCTGAAAAATAGAATCATAGCACTTATAGATTATTAATATATAGTTCGAACTTACTAATGCCTTGCAAAGGTACGGAAATTCTGTGGAATAACCGCGCCGAAATGCAGATTAGTGTGTGTGATTTGCTTTGCGTTGGGCTTGTATAGATGCATAACTTGAATTTGTATGAAAAAGGTAATATGTAAAATGTGTGATATAAATGTTTCATTTCTATGAAAAATAGGGGTTGCTTGAAGGAAATACGGTAATGAAGATATACTGATAAGATTAGAAATGGTACTTTTAAAGTCAAAAAAAATGTATGAAAAAGATATGGATTATAATGGCCCTATGTCTGTTTTCCGGAATGGTATGGGCCCAAAGTGCAAAGGACGAGATTAAGAGAAATCAGGATTTGTCTGCCGGAAAGTATTATGCTTATCAGGTACCTGATGTTACATTGACAGAAGCTCCAGAAGGTTATGAGCCTTTTTATATTTCGATGTTTGCACGTCATGGTTCACGTTATCTGACAAAACAGAAAAAGTATGATAGACCTCTGGCTGTACTAAGAGAAGCGAAACGTTGTGGTGCATTGACTAAAGAGGGGAAAAAGGCTTTAGAGATAATAGAGAGTTTGGCAAAGGAGGCCGAAGGACGTTATGGGGAACTTACTCCTAAAGGAGCGCAGCAGCATAGAGATTTGGTAGCAAGAATGTTTCATCGTTATCCTTCTGTCTTTACAGACGGTGTGCATGTAGATGCTCGTTCTACTTATAAAACGCGGGCATTTTTGTCGATGGCTGCAGCTTGTGTGGAACTGAAAGGGTTAAATCCTGCTTTGGATATTACAATGGATGCCAGTGAGCATGATGCCTATTATATAAAGTATAAGAATCCGGCATATGAAGAAATGCATCTTTCCGAAATGGATGAAGTCTACCGTCTGGCAGACAGTGTCTATATACATCCGTCTCATCTTATGAAGACTTTATTCAACAATCGGAAATATGCCGATTCAATCGATTCTGTCACCTTAATGAAAGATTTATTCGAGTTACATGGAATCAGTCAGAGTAGTTATGGGCAGAAAGATTTGTCTTTCCTCTTTACTTTGGATGAAAAATATGACATGTGGCAAAGAAATAATTTCGAATGGTATTATGAGAAAGGAGCTTCTCCGTTGAGTGATGCCTGTATGTATAAATTGGAGCGTAACTTGCTTGAGAATTTTGTGGTGACAGCCGATTCTGTGATCGCTTCAGGACATCCTGCTGCTACATTGCGTTATGGACACGATACAAATTTGGCTCCATTGACAGTACTGATGGGTATTGATAATTTATCAGCATCCACGTCCGACTGGCAGAAAATAGCAGATACTTTCCGTACTTACCGTATTATTCCGATGTGTGGAAATGTTCAGTTGATTTTTTATCGGAAAAAGAAGAATCCGCAAGATGTTATTGTAAAGTTGTTGCTTAATGAGCGTGAGGTTACACTTCCAATGGTAAAAACAGATATTGCTCCTTACTATCATTGGAAGGATGTAAAAGATTACTGGCTGCGGACAGTAAACAGCATAACACTTCCGGCTTGCGAAAGAGATTCGGAATAATATCGGAGAGGGTGGTTTCTTTTTCCATGAAATTGATACCTTTTCGTTTTTATTTCAATGATATTTTCTTGATGTGAGCATACACTTGGAAAAATCAATATGTCTATGGAGTCTGTAATACTGATATAATAATTATAATCGCCATGATAAAAGCCTTTATCTGAGGTTGCACTTGGAAAGAAATTTCTTGTGCTCCAATTCGATAAAGGCTTTCTTTTTGAGCTTTTCTCATTTATAGGTTAATAATAAATCTGATTTTGGGAGGTAGGATGTAATAATTTTGTAAAACAAATGTGATGAATTTTTAAATAACCTGAAAAGACTATGAAACTGGAATAGTCGACCTTTGTCGCAGTATTTAAAAGATTATAATTATAAAAGCAATGAAAAAAACTTTTAGGGTAGCAGCGATGCTGTTTCTTTCTGCGGCATCTTTAAATGTAGCATGGTCTGAAAATAATGTGGTTTCTCCAGAGTTGGGAGTAATACGTGGACGTGTGGTGGATGCTGGCAAGCATGTTTTGCCGGGAGCATCTATTTATGTAGAAAACTTGAAAACTGGAGTAATCAGTGATATGGATGGTTTTTATACACTTCCCAATCTGAAACCAGGCACTTATAAAATTAAAGTTACTTATGTAGGATATGCTCCCACCGAAATGACAGTGACAGTTCCGGAAGGAAAGACTTTGGAAAAAACAATTATACTGAAAGAGGGATTGGAACTTCAGGAAGTAAGCGTGAAGGGTGTATTCACCGGACAGAGAAAAGCATTGAATGCACAGAAAAATAAAATGGGAGTTGTAAATGTTGTATCTGCCGACCAAGTAGGTAAATTCCCTGATTCCAATATTGGTGATGCTTTGAAACGTATCAGTGGTATCAATGTACAGTACGACCAGGGTGAAGCTCGTTTCGGTCAGGTTCGTGGTACATCTGCCGATTTGAGTTCTGTGACAATCAACGGTAACCGTCTTCCTTCTGCAGAAGGAGATGTGCGTAATGTTCAGTTGGACCTGATTCCTTCTGATATGGTACAGACTATAGAAGTAAATAAGGTAGTTACTTCTGATATGGATGCAGATGCCATTGGTGGTTCTATCAACTTGATTACAAAGAGTACTCCTTATAAGAGAGTGTTGAATGCAACAGCCGGTACAGGATATAACCCTGTAAGTAAAGATGCACAGATGAACTTTGGATTTACTTACGGTGACCGTTTCTTTAACGATAAACTGGGTGTGATGGCTGCTGTTTCTTATCAGAATGCACCTATTGGTTCGGATGATGTGGAATTTGAATACGATCGTGACGAAGAAACAGGTGAAGTTTTCATTACAGATGCTGAAACTCGTCAGTATTACGTAACCCGTCAGCGACAGAGTTATTCATTGGCATTGGATTATAACTTCAACCCCAATCATAAACTGACATTCAAGAGTATTTATAACCGTCGTCATGACTGGGAAAATCGTTATCGTATTTCTTACAAAGATTTGGATGCTGCTGCCGATGGAGAAGCTAAAGTAGAAGTTGAAACAAAAGGTGGTTCGTCGGATAATCGCAATGCTCGTTTGGAATTGCAGCAGACAATGGATTATTCATTGGAAGGTGAACATTTGTTTGGAAAACTGCAGATGGACTGGGGAGCTTCATATGCCCGTGCAAGTGAAGACCGTCCGGAAGAACGTTATTTCAATTTGAAGCAGAAAGACATTTCTCTGGATGTGGTAAATGCCGGTACTCGTTTCCCGTATGTCACCAACTTGATAAATACAAGAGAAGGTGAATGGGAGGTAGATGCATTGACAAATTCAAATCAGAAAATTCATGAAGATGATGCTAAGTTTCATTTGAATTTCGAACTTCCCTTGGCTTCCGGTTTATATGGCAATAAATTGAAATTCGGTGCAAAATATGTGCGTAAGTCTAAAACAAAAGATATAGAAGCTTACGATTACAAAGATGCGTATGGAGAAACCAATACTGATTATTTGAATCATTTGGCTTATCAGGTACGTGATGGATATATGCCGGGAGCACAATATAAAGGTACTGATTTCGTGAAAAAAGAATACCTGGGAGATATGAACTTTGCTTCTATGGAAGGTGAACGCTTGTGGGAAGAATCTTCTGGTAACTATGATGCAACCGAAAGTGTTACTTCTGCATATGTTCGCTTTGACCAGAATCTGGGAAAACGTCATCAGTTGGTATTGGGTCTGCGTATGGAAGCTACCAACTTGAAATATAGCGGATGGAACTGGTTGAAACCGGCGGATGGTGATGAATCACTGGAGCCTACTGGTGAAAGAAAGAACAATTATGTAAACTTCTTGCCAAGTGTGTTGTATAAGTTTGATGTAAACGATGACTTGAAGTTGCGTGCTTCGTTCACCGAAACATTGGCAAGACCGAAATATTCTGCATTGGTTCCGAATGTAGCATTGGATTTGGATGATGAAGAAATTGTTATTGGTAACCCTGATTTGACTCCGACCATTTCGTATAACTTCGACTTGAGTGCAGATTATTACTTCAAGAGTATTGGTCTTGTATCGGCTGGTTTGTTCTACAAACGTATCGATGACTTTATCGTAGATCAGCGTACTCGTGGCGGTTATCCTGGATACGAAGATGTGAACTTTAAAATTACTCAGGCTGTAAACGGTGGTGATGCTGACTTGTTTGGTGTAGAATTGGCTTATCAGCGTGACTTCGGATTCATTGCTCCGGCATTGAAATGTGTAGGTTTCTATGGTAACTATACTTATACTTATACCAATGTGAAGAACTTCAATTTCGAAGGTCGTGAAAACGAAACCGGACTTAGCTTGCCGGGTTCACCGGAACATACAGCAAACCTTTCACTGTATTTCGAGAAAAAAGGATTTAACTTACGTCTGTCTTATAATTATGCTTCTGCCTTTATTGATGAAATGGGCGAACATGCAGAATTGGATCGTTACTACGATGCTGTAAATTATATGGATTTGAATGCAGGCTATACTTTTGGAAAGAAAGTGAAATGTACAGTGTATGCAGAAGCTACCAACCTTTTGAATCAGCCTTTACGTTACTATCAGGGAACAGAAGAACGTACCATGCAGGCAGAATATTATGGTGTAAAAGCTAATGCAGGTATTAAAGTAAGTTTCTAATTTCGAATTGAGACATTTGTAAAACATAGTAATCTCTCTGCAAAACTTATTTTCGTATGAGTTTTGTGGAGAGATCATACAATTTATAATAAATAAACAATAGATTTTTATGAAGAAGATAATTGCTTTATGTTGGGTTGCTTTGATTTCGTTGGCATCATTTGCACAAAACCCACAGGCTTGGAAAGCTTTGGAAAAACCTCTGAACTTTTTCATGGCAAATGATTTGGGACGAAATGGTTATTACGATCAGAAGCCTATTGCCGAACTGATGGGGACAATGGCCGAAAATGTGGATATAGAGTGTGTGGTAGCTGCAGGAGACGTACATCACTTTGAAGGAGTACGTAGTGTAAACGATCCTTTGTGGATGACTAATTATGAGTTGATTTACAGTCACCCGGAATTGATGTTGCCTTGGTATCCGATTTTAGGAAATCATGAATATAGGAGCAACTCACAGGCGGTAATCGATTATACCAACGTAAGTGCCCGCTGGCGTATGCCCGATCGTTATTATACTAAGGTCTTGGAAAATGATGACATAACAGTCCGTTTGGTAATGATTGATACAGCTCCTCTGATTGATAAATACCGTAAAGATACAGAAGATTATCCTGATGCAGCATTGCAGGATATGAACAAACAGTTGGCTTGGATTGATTCTGTATTGACATCTGCCAAAGAAGACTGGGTATTGGTTGTGGGTCATCATCCTATCTATGCTGAAACTTCTAAAAGTGATTCAGAACGTGGTGACTTGCAAAAACGTCTTGATACAATTCTCCGTAAGCACAATAATGTATCCATGTATTTATGCGGACATATCCATAATTTCCAGCATATCCGCATGAAGGGCAGTAATATCGATTATGTAGTAAATTCATCGGGCTCGTTAAGCCGTAAAGTGAACCCTACAGAAGGTACTGTTTTTTGCAGTGATCAGACCGGGTTCTCTCTCATTACTGCCGACAAGAAGGAGCTGACTTTACATATGATCAATAAGAAAGGCGAAGTGCTTCATTCTGTTAAAAAGAAAAAATAGTTATTCTTGGCTATAAAATCTCTTCAAGGAGGAAATGCCCATGAAAGTCTTGCAGGAAAGGCTTTCATGGGCATTTCTTTTTGGAAAATAATCTGTTTATCTTCTTCTTTAGCCTTTGGATTCGATGTATTATTATTTATAAAAAATAGGTACTTTCGTAAAAAAGTATCATCTTTGCATTATGAATTGGATAGAGCAGGTTACCATACTGGATATTTTAATAAAAGGGATTATTGTGGGAGTGGTTGTGTCTGCCCCGCTGGGTCCTGTCGGCGTACTTTGCATTCAACGAACATTGAACAAGGGACGCTGGTTTGGTTTTGTAACAGGTTTGGGAGCTGCCTTAAGTGATATCTGCTATGCCTTGATAACTGGCTATGGCATGAGTTTTATGGACGAGCTGATTCTGAAACATCAGATTTTTCTGCAGGTAGTAGGTAGCATTATGCTGTTGGCTTTTGGTATTTATACTTTTCGCAGCAATCCGGTGAAATCGCTCCGGCCTACTTCTGCCAGTCGCGGTACTTATTTGCACAATTTTGTTACGGCTTTCTTCGTTACATTCTCCAATCCTTTGATTATATTCTTATTTATCGGTCTTTTTGCCCGTTTTTCTTTTGTCATGCCGGGAAGTCCTCTGGAATTGCAGCTGGTAGGATATCTGGCTATTGTGATAGGGGCATTGGCCTGGTGGTTTGGTATTACGTATTTTGTAAACAAAGTCCGTACCCGTTTTAATGTACGGGGTATTTGGATACTGAACCGCATTATCGGAGTAGTCGTTATGATTGCATCTGTAGTAGGTATTGTGATGGCAATTACTGGAAAATCTTTCTCGTAACAAGATATGTATATTTCTCAACAGTTAAAACAACAGAATATTGCAGAGTATCTGCTGTATATGTGGCAGATTGAGGACTTGATTCGTGCCAATGGTTTCGATATGGAAAAAATACGGAAGAATATTATCGATCCGTATCCCATAACCGAAGAACAGAAAAAAGCCCTGGAGCAATGGTATCAGGATTTGATAAATATGATGCATGACGAGGGAGTCATGGAAAAAGGGCATATTCAAATCAATAAGAATGTAATTGTGTGGCTTACAGACCTGCATTTGCGTTTGCTTCATTCGCCTAAATTTCCTTATTACAGTGCTGCCTATTATAAGGCTCTGCCTTTTATTGTGGAACTTCGTGCTAAGGGAGCGGATAAGGATGCTCCTGAACTGGAAACCTGCTTTGATGCCATGTATGGGGTCTTGATGCTGAAGCTGCAGAAAAAGACCATCAGTGAAGAAACACAGAAGGCGCTCAAAGTAGTGGGAGATTTGCTGGCTATTCTTGCAGGATATTACATAAAGGACAAACAGGGAGAACTGGATTTCGAGTAAGAGAGCTCTCTTTGTACGAGCACACTGTAGTGTGCTTTTTATAGTTAAATGTATATAGATAGACTTGAAAAATAATTAGATAGATCAATATAATGAACGCGGAAATAGAAAGAAGACGAACCTTTGCGATTATTGCGCATCCGGATGCCGGTAAGACATCGTTGACCGAAAAACTGTTGCTGTTCGGAGGGCAGATTCAGGTGGCGGGAGCCGTAAAATCGAACAAAATCAAGAAAACGGCTACATCCGACTGGATGGATATTGAAAAGCAGCGTGGTATCTCTGTCACCACTTCGGTAATGGAGTTCGATTATCACGACTACAAGATTAATATTTTGGATACTCCGGGTCACCAGGACTTTGCAGAAGATACTTACCGTACATTGACTGCAGTAGACAGTGTTATCATCGTGGTGGATGGTGCGAAGGGTGTGGAAAGTCAGACTCGTAAGCTGATGGAGGTATGCCGTATGCGAAATACGCCGGTTATTATCTTCGTCAACAAGATGGACCGTGAAGCAAAAGATCCGTTCGATTTGCTCGACGAACTGGAAGAGGAATTGTCTATTCATGTACGTCCGCTTACCTGGCCTATCGAAAGTGGTCCCCGTTTCAAAGGCGTATACAATATTTATGAACAGAAACTGAATTTGTTCCAACCGTCCAAGCAGGTGGTAACAGAGAAAGTGGAAGTTGATATTCATACCGAAGATCTGGACAATCATATCGGAACTCCTTTGGCAGAGAAACTCCGTAGCGAACTGGAGTTGATTGATGGTGTTTATCCGGAATTCCAGATTGAAGACTATCTGAAAGGCGAACTGGCGCCGGTTTTCTTTGGTTCGGCATTGAATAACTTCGGTGTACAGGAATTGCTCGACTGTTTTGTGGAGATTGCACCGAGTCCGCGTCCGGTGATGGCCGAAGAGCGTACCGTAAATCCCGATGAGCCTAAGTTTACCGGATTTGTATTCAAGATTACAGCCAATATCGACCCGAATCACCGTTCGTGTGTAGCATTCTGTAAGGTATGTTCCGGTAAGTTTACCCGTAACACTCCTTATCTGCATGTACGTCATAACAAGACAATGCGTTTTTCATCGCCGACTCAGTTCATGGCACAGCGTAAGACTACTGTAGATGAGGCTTGGGCTGGCGATATCATCGGTTTGCCGGATAATGGTACCTTTAAAATCGGAGATACGCTGACCGAAGGCGAGAACTTGCACTTCAAGGGATTGCCAAGTTTCTCTCCCGAAATGTTCAAGTATATTGAGAATGCAGACCCGATGAAAACCAAACAGTTGAACAAGGGTATCGATCAGTTGATGGACGAAGGTGTGGCTCAGTTGTTTGTCAATCAGTTCAACGGCCGCAAGATTATCGGTACTGTAGGACAGCTGCAGTTTGAGGTAATCCAGTATCGTCTTGAAAACGAATATAACGCAAAATGCCGTTGGGAACCGATTAGCCTGTATAAAGCCTGCTGGATAGAAAGTGATGATCCTGCAGAGTTGGAAGCGTTCAAAAAACGTAAGTACCAGTATATGGCCAAAGACCGCGAAGGACGCGATGTATTCCTGGCCGACAGCGGTTATGTACTCCAGATGGCTCAGATGGATTTCAAGCATATTAAGTTCCACTTTACAAGTGAATTTTAATACACAAAAAGGTCTGAAGAGAAAAACTCTTCAGACCTTTTCTGCTGTGAAAACAGACTTGGATGGACGCTATGAAGCACACTTTTTTATTTTCACCTTTGTAACTTGTTGAGGTACGATACCCATTCTTTTTAATATTTTCCCGACTGTCTTTATATCGTCTGCAAGCTACTGAAAAATATTCAATACGGAACTTAGTAATATAAGTTATTGAAAATAATATATCTATTAAAAGTTTAACGATTTGTTGTTATTTGTAAATGCTATGAAAAATTGGTGGTATTTGTCTTTGTTCGTTGTACTGTTTGTTTCATGTACTGTCGAAAAGAAAGAAGCTTTTATTGACAAGCTGATGCCTGCTCCCAAGGAGGCCGGTTTTATGAGAGACGGGTATTGGATATGGGGATCCTCTGTGATAAAAGGAGAGGATGGAAAATATCATATGTTTGCTGATATGTGGCCCCAAAGTTTGGAATTCGGGAATTGGGTGACCAATACGGAGATTGCTCATGCCGTATCGGATACTCCGGAAGGACCGTATGTGTTTTCTGATATAGCGATAGGACCGAGGGACTCTACTTATTTTGATGGAAAGTGTGCCATGAATCCACGTGTGATCTATTATGAAGGAAAATATTATCTATTTTATGTAGGAACCACATACGACTATCCTCGTCCTCAGCCAGGATCAAAGTTGGTAGACGACTGGTTTGAAAAAGCATGGGTGAATAAACGTATCGGAGTGGCATCTGCAAAATCGCTTTATGGTCCGTGGGAGAGAATGGATAAGCCAGTGATAGAACCTCGCCCGGGACATTGGGATGCTACAATTACCAGTAATCCCTCTCCGGTTGTGAATCCGAAAACAGGAAAAATATTTCTTATGTATAAATCATCGGAAAAGAGCTCGGAACCACCTCTTTTGTTGGGGGTAGCAGAAGCAGATCATCCTCAGGGAGAATATCATAGAATATCAGAAAATCCTATTTTTCAGTTTGCCACAGAAAAAAATAAAGAAAGTGATGTGGAAGATCCTTTTGTATGGTGGGAAAAAGACCATTATGAACTGGTCATGAAAGACCGTTTCGGACACATCTGTGGTGAAGTGGGAGGTGGTGTACATGCCGTATCGGAGAATGGAATAGATTGGACTTTGTCTTCTCCTGTAAAAGCCTATTCCAGAACGATTCGCTGGAATGATAATACGGTTTCTACTCCGGTTAATTTTGAGCGCCCGTTTATTTTGTTTGAAGATGGAAAACCTGCTTATTTATTCGCTGCGGTAGGTGTAGGTCGTGCACAATGGGATTTTGAGAAGACATGGAACATGGTTATTCCATTGAAGAAATAGATTGTTATTAGTCTGTTTGGATTTGTAACGGACTGTACTTGTATGATGTAATCAGCGTCGCTGAATATGTAATTGGCGACGCTGGATGTATAGCCGGCGCTGTCGATTGTATATTCGACGTCGTCGGCTATACAACTGAACAATTACAGTACGATGACTTGTCTGGAGAGGTTGAATGTCTGTAAATGTATAATAGTTGCCTTTTTTGATATGTAAATTGAAAAAATATTTGTAAAAACTTTATTTTCATTTGGTTTATAAAATAAACTTATTTATATTTGCGATGAAAGCAAGAGAGATGCGCGCCTCCTTGCTTTTATTTAACTGCATGTAGTTTATAAAATAAACCATTTTGTAATATTAAAAAAGCATAACTTATGGATGCAATGAACAGCAATACTGGCAATACGAAAGTATGGTCTGTGAAAATGAAATTGAAGGTAGCGCACTATATCGTGATGTGTATTTTTCTATCCGTCATGAACTATGTATTTACCCCTTCTTACTGGTGGGTATTATGGGTAATAGCCGGTTGGGGATTGAGTCTGGTCATGGAACTGATATCCCTATATTATACAGAAGAAAATAACGAACGAAAATAAAGCAATTATGGAAGAAAAGAAATTGACTGAAAGGGAAAGTCTGGAACTAATCTCTCAGATGATTCGTTCTACACGCGAGAATATGGAAGTAGGCAGTGGCAATCAGTTTCTGGCCTGGGGATATTTTTCAACCCTACTGTCGGTGCTGTTGTTTGTATTAGTCACCTCTACCGGAAACAATGTATGGGCTTTAGGGTGGTTTGCCATGTTTGCTTTTTGGGGTATATTGAAATTTGTGCAGCGTGGGCGTAAGACTCCGGTGGTTACTTATATAGACCGGGTGGTAATACAGGTATGGCAGGTGATTGGTGCTTTGTTTATACTGACTGTGCTGGTGATCGTTGCTCTGACTTTTGTATACGGTCGGGGAGATTTCTCCCTTATGTTGCCTTTGGCACTGCTTTATTGCGGAATAGGGACTTCCATTACCGGTATAGTAATTAAAGAGGCGTGGGCAACTTACTCTCCGCTGGCCGCCTTTGTGTTTGCCATTTATATGCTGGCATCGTATACCATAGGCGAAGCACATGTGCTACACTGGTATCTTTATTTCGGACTTTCGTTTGTGTTTATGATGATTGTTCCGGGACATATTATTAACAGAAAGGCAAAACAGATATGCTCAAAGAACTAAACCCTTTACTTCATTCTCAGCTTCGTCTGGCTGTAATGTCTATCCTGCTTTCGGCAGAAGAGGCTGAGTTTGTTTATCTGAAAGAGAAGACACAGGCTACAGCCGGAAATCTCAGTATCCAGCTTGACAAATTGAGTGAAGCCGGATATATAGAGATTGAAAAAAGCTTTGCAGGAAAGAAACCGCGTACTGTTTGCCGCATGACCCCGAAAGGGAGGGAGGCAATGGCAGAATATGTAGAAGCATTGAAAAGTTATTTTTCCGGTCTGTAATAAAAGATATGTTCGGTGGGATTCTTTGTTCCTCTGCATGAAAGTGCTATCTTTGTAGGAAAGGAGGATTGAAATATGAGATTGAAACTGTATGATAAAAACAACAATCCGAATATTCTGCAAAGGGTAATTGATGTATTAAACGAAGGTGGAATCATTATCTATCCCACCGATACGATGTATGCCATCGGTTGTCATGCGCTGAAAGAAAGACCGATAGAACGTATCTGCAAGCTGAAAGGATTGGACCCGCGTAAACATAATCTGTCTATAATTTGTTATGACTTGAGTAACATCAGCGAATATGCGCGGGTGGAGAATGCCACGTTTAAGCTGATGAAGCGGAATCTTCCCGGACCGTTTACTTTTATTCTGAATGCAGACAGCCGTTTGCCCAAGATTTTCCGCAACAGAAAGGAAGTGGGAATACGTGTGCCTGATAATCCGATTATCCGTGAAATCTGTCGCTTGCTCGATGCACCTATTCTGACTACTACCGTGCCTCTGGACGAGGAGGAAGATGTGGAATATGTGATGGACCCCGAACTGATAGATGAAAAATGGGGAGATGAAGTAGACTTGGTTATCGACGGAGGAATGGGAGGTACTGAACCTTCTACCGTGATTTATTGTTGTAATGACGAACCGGAAATAATCCGTCAGGGAAAAGGAATATTGAATGAATAAATAAATTGTAGAATTATGTTGTTAACATTACTTAGTGTCACTCAGAAAATGACATTGGATGATTTTCTGGGTAAACTGGCAGATTGGGGAATAGAGGTTGGGAAGAGTATTTTGTCCGCAGTGATTATTTATATTGTGGGCCGTTTCCTGATAAAACAGATTAGTCGTATTGTAGTGAAGATTCTTGAAAAGCGGAAGCTGGAAATCAGCGTTCAGACTTTTTTGAGAAGTTTTCTTAACCTGACACTGAATTTGGTATTGGCTTTTGCTATTATCAGTAAGTTAGGGGTTGAAACTACCAGTTTGGCAGCCTTGCTGGCTTCTGCCGGTGTGGCTATCGGTATGGCTTTATCCGGAAATCTGTCCAACTTTGCCGGAGGACTGATTATATTGGTATTTAAGCCTTTTAAGGTAGGTGACTATATTGAATCGGATGCCCAGAAGGTGGGAGGTACTGTACGTGAGATACAGATTTTCCATACGATTCTTACTACTCCGGAAAATAAGGTGATTTATGTACCCAACGGCTCGTTGAGCAGTAATGCGATTGTAAATTACAGTAAGCAGGATAAACGCCGTGTAGAACTGGTGATTGGCGTGGAATATGGCGAAGACTATAACCGGGTGAGAGAGGTACTGGAACGTATTATCAAGGAAGATAGCCGTATCCTGCAGGATCCTGCACCATTCATTGGTTTGGGGGCACTTTCAGCCAGCAGTGTCGATATTAAATTGCGCGTATGGACTTCTACAGAAGAATACTGGAACGTTTATTTCGACTTGAATAAGGTGGTGTATGAAACCTTTAATAAAGAAGGTATCGGATTCCCGTTCCCACAGCTTACTGTTCATCAGGCAAAAGATTAAGTTCGTGAACAGAAAATATGAAATAAAAAAATACCGCATTCGAAAGACTGCGGTATTTTTTTGTATTTGAAACTTTCTTCTTATCTGGTCCAGGCTAATGCAGCAGCTCCCAGCAGGGCTGCATCGGCATCGTCCAATTGAGAAATCAGGAAGCGGGCTGTACCTTTATAATTGTCGAATACAGTCTGTTCGTAGGTCTGTGTCAGAGGTTTCATCAGTAAATCTCCAGCTTTGGTCAGTCCTCCAAAGAATATGAATGCTTCCGGATCGGAGAATGTGGCAAAATTGGCACAGGCTTCTCCCAACAGACTTCCTGTCAGTTCGAAAATCTGGTTGGCCAATTTGTCTCCCTGTATTGCCGCATCGTAAATATCTTTGGAAGTAAGTGTTTCTTTCGGAAGTTTACGCAGCAGACTTTCTTCTTTGCTTTGCTCCAACAGTTCGTGAGCAGTACGCACGACTCCGGTAGCCGAACAGTATGCTTCTACACATCCTCTGCGTCCGCAAGGGCATTCTCTGCCGGTTTCCGGACGTACAGAAGTATGCCCCAGTTCTCCGGCAAAACTGCGTTTCCCGTATACCAGTTCACCGTTGACAACAATACCGCTGCCTACTCCTGTGCCCAGCGTAATCATGATAAAATCTTTCATTCCCTGTGCTGCTCCGTACAACATTTCTCCCAAGGCAGCTGCTTTGGCATCGTTGGTCATGTATACGGGAATATCCAGCTCTTTTTCCAGCAAGGCAGCCAGTGGGACAATTCCTTTCCAAGGCAGGTTGGTTGCATTTTCTATGGTCTGGTCCCAATAGTTTACATCGGGTGCTCCGATACCGAATGCTTTGATTGTCTCTTTTCCTCCTGCCTGAGAGATAAGTGCCCGTGCGCTTTCTGTGCACTGGGCCACGTAACTTTCTATGGTTGGGCAATCTCCGGTTTTGAAGGACGAACGGTTCAGAATCTTTCCCTCTTTGTCGACCAGTCCTAAAACCGAATTCGTACCGCCTAAATCGAGTGCTATTACATATTCTTTCATAGCTGATGGATGAATAAGTTATGAAATGAAGTTTATAAATCTCCCTTCAATATTTCGGGATATTCGTGGTATACTTTTACAATGAGTTCTCCGAAGAGGGTATTAACCCAGGCAAACCACGAACGGGTAAAGTCGGCTGCATTGTTTACATTGAAAGATTCATGCATAAATCCGGTACCGGCATCTGTATCGCGCAGCATCTTAAGACATTCTTTGATTTCTTCCGGATTGTTGCTGGTCATTGCTTTCATGATGATACTCATAGGCCATGCGTAATTCAGTCCTACGTGCGGTCCGCCTACTCCTTCACCGTCTTTTCCCGAGAAGAAATAAGGATTGTTGTCGCTCCATATCAGTTTGCGTGTATTCTGATACAACGGGTCATCCTGTTTGCAGTATCCCAAGTAAGGAGCAGCCAAAAGGCTTGGAATGTTGGCATCGTCCATACACAGGCTGTTGCCGAAACCGTCTACTTCGAATGCATATACTTTTCCACAAACGGGGTGATTTACGATGGCATGTTTCTGGATGGCATCGTCTACTTCCTGTGCCAAAGCCAGACATTCGTTGGCAAATGCTTCGTCCTTGTACACCTTCTGCTGTATTTCTGCCAATTGGCGGAGAGATACTACGGCAAACATATTGGATGGGATAAGGAATCCGTATTGGGTTGCATCGTCTGACGGACGGAATGCAGAGACAATCATTCCATTCGGTTTTACCGGTGCACCGAATCCCCCGTTAATCTGAGAGTCTGTCGGTTTTTCGCAGTTACGTGTGAAACTGTACGGTCCGTTGCCTTCTTTACGCTGCTGTTCTTTCATGGTCTTTACAGCCAGTTTCATGGCGTCTTTCCATACCTGATCGAATACAGAAGTATCTCCGGTGAGGATGTAGTAGAAATAAGCTATACGGATAGGATAGCACAAAGAATCCAATTCCCATTTACGTTCGTGCAATTCTTTACGCATATTCTGAGTATTGTCCGATTCCCAAAAACTTCCTGTAGGACCATCGTTGAACGCATTGGCATAAGGGTCGAGCAGAATACATTCTGCCTGTCTGTTGATGAGGCCTGCGATGAGCTGTTGCAGTTTTTTGTCATGCTGCATCAGTTGCAGATAAGGCCACAGTTGGGCAGAAGAGTCGCGCAGCCACATGGCATGAATGTCTCCCGTCAGTACGAAAGTATCGGGTTTCTTGCCTTTCATCTGGAATTTTACGGTTGTATCCAGTGTATTAGGATAACAGTTTTCGAACATCCAGCGAAGTTTAGGATCTTTGATAGCTTCTTTTACTTCGGCTATAATCTTTTCGATGGCTTCCGACGTAAAATGTCTGTCATCTACAGCAGGGCGGTTCGACTGATATTGTGTTTTAGTCTGAGCAAAAGACTGGGTGGGGGAGGAGAGGCTTAAAGCCAGCATCGCTCCTACAATCCATTGGTATTTTTTCATGGTTCTCAAATATTAAAAATTATTTTTTCCAGGTGTTACTTTGAATACTTCTTTCTTGTCGCCATAGAGTACGACCAATTCGAATGGAATATTGGATTCCACTTCAATTTTTGGCTTATCGGATGCAGAATGGCGTGCAGCAGCTTTCATGGTAATGCTTCCATCCGGTCCGAAAGGATAGCGTTCGATACCGTTGGCTTCGGTCAGATTCATATCCCATACAATTTGTTTTTCTGTATAATCTCCTCTGATACCGATAATAAATTCAATTAATTCGCCGATAGGAGCAAGTCCTCCCCATCCTACGAACTCGTCACGAGCCATAAATCCGGGATCTGCCGATTCGGGTGCATAATATTCCCAGAATGTTCCGGTTTTTTTGTAAACCTGAAATACCTGGTCGTAATGGCTTAATGCTATTTCGCGGGCTTCTTTACGGAATCCTTTTTCCATAAGTCCGTTCATAACCATATAGTTGGTGCTGGGCCAGATTCCTCCTTGCCAGTAACGTCCGTTTGCTTTGTAACGGGGATTGTCTGCCGACAAAGAAGGAACACGGAATTTCCGTTTGAAGGTAGCAGGATTGTCCAATTCGCTGACCATGCGTTTGAGTTGGTCGTCATTCAGCACATCAGAATAAAGTGCCCAATATGCACCAATCCCCTTAGTAGTACTCAAAGAACCGTCGGCATACTGGTCGTACAGGAATCCGGTCTTTTCATCCCACATATTTTCACGGATGTATTTTTTCAGCATGGTTGCTTCGTCTTCCAGTTCTTCTATTTCTTGCCAGCGCTCGAGGTAGAAGCCCATTTCCAGCAGAAGATTGGCGGTAAACAGTTGCTGCAGGTTAGTATCCAGCCAAATCATATGTCCGTGGCTGAATATCATATTGTATCCCTGTTTTACACGGGGCATATTGTCCATACCGGTACCCCATCCGCTCGACCAGTAGGTACCGTTACGCCAGGTACGGTTCAATTTCAACCATTTGTAATAGGCGCATAAAACAGGAAATATTTTATGCAGGCGTTCTGTATCTCCAAATTGATGGTAGTATGCCATTTCGCACCAGGGAATCAGATTCGGTCCGGTGCTTACCGGGTCATAGCGTTCGAAACAGTCGGCTCCATTACCCTTTATTTCACGGCAGATAAAACCGTCCGGATGCTGCTTGGCATAGAAGTTATCCAGCGTATACTGGAAGGGGAAGTAACGGGCACCGTAACGTGCAAACATCAGAATGAAGGCACTGTCCCACATAAAGATATTACCATTGTAAGCCGTATCGATATAAGGCATCACGAATCCCGAACCCGGTTCCGGATTGCGGATATTACCCACAGCTATTTCCCAGGCACGCCAATACATTTTTAGCTCTTCTTCGTGTCCGTTCCATATCGGATTAGGAAGAATTTCCTTAGCTTGTGCAAAGTCTTTTGGTAGTGAAGTATATTTCGGCTTTGCAATACGAAATGTATTTTCTGCTACCAACTGCTCTTTGACGTAAGTGTCTTTATACGGCAGTTTGTAGATGCTGTCGTTGCCGCAACTTTGTGCATTTCCATTCAAAGAAAGAAAGCTCAGTCCGGTTACGAGACAGGCAATAAAAGAATGAGGTGCTTTCATGAATACTTGTTTTTTATTATCAGGTTTAAATATTTATTTCACATACAACAAATTTGCAGGGATGTTTTCCATCTTGTTTCCAGAGGGACGTTTCCAGCCCCAACCCAATTCTTCTCCTTCATAGTCTTCGAAATAAAGAAGTTTGTATGAATGAAAACCTTTTTGCAGAGCAATGCGTCCTGTGGCACTGATGGCTGCATGTGAGGCATCGTTGTCTACAATTTTTTCACCGTCGATGTACAACACACTACCGTCGTCCGAACGGGTATAGAAGGTATAGACACCTTCTTCGGGTACATTAATCAGTCCTTCGAATGTATAACCGAAGTGGTCGGGCTGTTTGGCGTTCTTGATAGAAGGTTCCGGCATGACTCCTTTTTCTATTACTTTACCGTTTTTCAGGTCGGCTACTTTTTGGAAGTATCCTTCTACATAAGTGTAGGCAGTACCTTGCTTTCCGGCAGAAACAGACAAGGCAGGACGGAATTCAGCCTTAGTTGCCTGTATAGTCAGTGTACGGCTGGCCTGATAGCCTTCCTTGAATCCTTTTGCTTTGATGGTAGTAGTCTGGTCTATGCTTAACGCAGAAGAGTATACAGGAGATGCTGCAGTAGGTTCACTACCGTCTAATGTATAGTGAATCTGACAGCCTTCTGTAGCAGAAGCCAGTTCTACATCAATATGATTGGTAAACAAATCCAAGTCCTGATCGACATAAGGAGTAGATACAACTTCACCTTCGGTGTGTGAATGAGGATAAGCGGATGGTTCGGTACCACGGGTGTGGTTCGGCTTGTTTGTCAGTGTAAATGCTAGTGTACCTCCCTGCATCAACTGTTCGTAAGTGAGGTAATTGGTTTCAATAACCTGTCCGTTCAGTTCAACTTTATCGATGTATACATTTTTGTCCGGATGGTTGGCGGTAATGGTCAGTGTCTTTCCATTGGCCAGTTTCAGTGTGGTCTGTTCGAACAAAGGAGTTGTCAACGAGAATTCATTGCTTCCCGGACATACAGGATACAATCCCATAGACGACAGAATATACCATGCCGACATCTGTCCGCAGTCTTCGTTACCGATGATACCTTCCGGAGTAGGAGCATACATTTCATCCAGCAGACGGCGAGTCATTTCCTGAGTCTTCCAAGGCTGGCCTACGTAGTTGTACAGATATGCCATATGATGGCTCGGTTCGTTTCCGTGTGCATACTGACCAATCAATCCGGTGATATCTACCAATTCTCCATGCAATTCTGAACTGACAGAGAACAATGAATCCAGACAAGCTGTAAAGGCTTCAATTCCACCAAACTGTTGTATCATACCGTTTACATCGTGAGGCACGAAGAAACGATACTGCCATGCAGTTGCCTCAGTATAGTCACGTCCCGGTTCAAAAGGATTGAATCCGTTGGCCCAGTTTCCATCCATTCTCTTGCCACGGAAGAATTTTGTCTTTCCATCGAATACGTTGATGTAATTCTGGGAGCGTGCAATGTAGGTATCGTATACATCCTGCTTGTTCATGGCTTTGGCCATTTGTGCAATTGTCCAGTCATCGTAAGCAAACTCAAGCAGACACGATACTGATTCTTTCTTAATATTAGCAGGGATAAAGCCATATTTGATATAATAATCAGCGCCTTTCTTATTCTTTTCAGAAGATGCAATCATGGCTTGTAATGCTTTCTCTGCATCGAATCCCCGAATTCCTTTCAGGTAAGCATCTGCAATAATCGAAGTAGAGTGATAACCAATCATGGTACCGGTTTCTCCGGCAGACAGAGGCCACAGAGGCAGTTCTCCGGATGCATCGTACATAGCAAGCATGGAGTTGACCATATCGTTTACCAGTGTTGTATCGGTCAGTGTCATAAGTGGATTCCATGCACGGAAGGTATCCCATGTAGAGAAAGTAGAATACATTTTTCTTCCTGGAGCTACTTTGCCAATGCTCATGTCATGCCGGCGATACTCTCCATTTACATCACTTACAGTATTGGGTACTACCAATGAGTGATACCATGCGGTATAGAAATTGGTACGTTGAGCTTCTGTACCTCCTTTAACCTGTACTTTATCCATGACCTGATTCCAGCTGTTTAAAGCCTGATTACGTATCGAGTCGAAGTCAAAATGAGGTATATCATGGTTAAGGTTTTCCCGTGCATTGTCGATGCTTACTACAGAAACTCCTACTTTAGCTACAATTTCTTTTTCCTGACCGAATCCGGCTACAGCTTGTATACGATTTCCTTTCACTTCTTTCGCATCAGTTGTTTCTTTTCCATCGCTGATGAATTGAACCGATTTCAGTGGCTTGGAGAACTGTGCTACGAAATAGATATGCTGATTGTCTACCCATCCTCTTGTATTTCGCATACCCACCAGTTCATTGTCGGCAGTCTGTTTCAGCTCTGCTTCGTAGATAAATTCCTCTGTCAGCAGATGAGCTAAATCTATAATAATACGAGCTTCTTTTCCTTCTGGATATGTATACCGATGCATGCCGGCATAAGTTGTGGCAGTCAGCTCTGCTTTGATTTGTTCATCGTCTAATGTGACGCTATAATATCCGGGTACAGCTTTTTCTGTGTGGTGAGAGAACGAAGCCGGACGATAAATGTCTCCTTGTGTTTGGAGGGTGACATCGTTTACTGTAGGACGGAATAGGATATCGCCCAAGTCAATACATCCGGTACCACTTAAATGGGTATGTGAAAATCCTAATAACGTAGAATCTGAGTAGTGATAGCCGGAACAGGCATCCCAGTCTCCTCTGCGTGTATCCGGACTGAGTTGGACTGCTCCGAAAGGAACAGTAGCTCCCGGGTAAGTGTGTCCGTGAAAACCTGTGCCGATAAATGGATTTACATACTCTGTAGCTGTCTTATTTTCTTCTGTATTGGTTGTACATGCTCCTAAAAGACATACCCCCATTAAAAAGAATAATGTTTTTTTCATGTGTATTAATTAAATGTGCCTAATAATAAACAATGTCATTCTGACGTTGTAGCAAGAACTGCCTGTATCCGTCAGAATGACAAAGTTAATAGAAATATTTAATGTGAGTCTTTATAAAGACATTAAATAAGTCTTGAGATTATTGTGCGTTACCGAAGTCTGAATATCCAGGTGCCGGATTGTTGATCAATACTCCGTTGCTGTTTTCTATTTCGCTCTGAGGTAAAGGCATGTGTCTATGTTTTGCCGGATCGAAGTTACGCGGTGAATTACCTTGTGCATATACTTCTTTTGCCATTTCCCAGCGAACCAAGTCGTAATGACGTTCGTCTTCATAAGCTAACTCACAGCGACGTTCGTTCACCAAATCCATAAAGTTAATCTGGTCTTTGTGGTCATATCCCGGTGTCTGAGCGAAAGCACGTTCATGTACTTCGTTGAAATATTTCAGAATTGTTGCATCCGAAGTCATTGCATCACGGTTACTGCTGTTCAATCCTTTTTCATTCATCAGTGCTTCTACATACAAAAGCAATACATCAGAGTAACGCAGCAAAGGCACATCAGCTCCTGGTTCCCATACCCAACCGCTCATAGTAGAATAAGCATTTGCATATTTTACACACATGTATCCGGTTGTCATGTCATTGATATTACCCAGTGTCTTTCCTTCTGCTTCAATTTCCTGTCTGTCTTGCTCTGTAGGATTTGTTTTCAGGACAAAAGTCTTGCCGATCCAAGAATATTCATCACCGTCTTGAGCTACTGTAGTTTTACGTCTTAAGTCTCCTTCCTTAAACGCATCTCTCAAGCTCTGTGTTGGAGCAAAATAAAACCATCCTGTACCTCCAGTCAGTGAAGAAGACATTGGTACTACAGAAATGATAGAGCATTTGTGGCGTTCTGGAAGCTGAGTCAGATTGAACAACACTTCATTGCTCTTTTCTCCTGCAGGTGAGAACAGATAATCAAATCCGTTGTCGTTTGCTTTTTCCAGTGAATATTTGCCGGAGTTGATAACTTCCCATGCCATTTCCTTACACTTGTCCATCTTTCCCCAGTGTGCATATACTTTTGCCAGCAAACCGTATGCTGCTCCCAAATTAGGACGTCCCCAATCATCGCTGGTACGTTCCCACAGAGGTTGTCCATCAATGTCTCTAAAATATTCGATGGCATTCAGCAGGTAGGTTTCAATGTTTTTGTAAGTCTGTTCTTTTGTTTCACGAGGTTTGTTGAACTCGGTAGGATTGTTGTAATCATAGAAAGGCAAACCACCATAACGTTTTGCAAGGAAGAAATAAGAGAATGCACATAAATAGTTAGCTTCTCCCAGCATAATTCTTTTCTTGCTTTCAGCCATTTCAATATTGGGGACATTTGCCAATACGTCATTAGCACGACGGATGACTTTGTACATTACTTTCCAGTTATCGTACATCGCCCAATAGGTATTTGTTACAGCAGTAAAGTTGCTTAACTGTCCCATGGCTGCATCTTCGCGGTTTATGACCATGTCATCGCTAAGTAAGCCAGCCCACCAGTGTCCTTCTCCAAAACCTTCTTCTTCGTAGAGTGGAACATAGGCTGCGTCTAATGCTTTTTGGGCATTCTCTTCAGAACTCCACAGATTGTTCAGTCCATAAGGTTCTCGGTCAAGTGAACAAGAGCTGAACAACGGTAAAAATAAAGATATATATAAAAGTTTATTCAGTTTCATACTGTTTATTTTAGAAATTAATATTAACACCCATAAGGAATGATCTTGTTTGCGGGAACTGTCCACGGTCTACAGCCAACTCTGTAACTCCGTAGTTGTCGTTGTTATCTGCATAAGTTTCTCCCAATTCCGGATCATATCCTGAGTATTTGGTAATAGTAAATACATTCTGAGCAGTAACATATACTCTCAGTTTCTGCATACCCCATTTGGTTGTCAGTTTTTTAGGAAGTGTATAACCCAATGTGATGTTTTTCAGCTTCAGGTAGTTACCGTTTTCTACATACAAATCAGAGAACTCTCTGTTGTTGTTGGGGTCTTCCAATGTAACACGTGGTAATGTTCCACTTGGATTATTATCCGGATGGTAACGATCCATGATGTCACTGAACTGATTATACAGTTTGTTTACATACATTCCTTCATAATCTACTGCTTTAAAGATATCGTAGCCAGCTACTCCCTGGAAGAACAAAGACAAATCGAAATTCTTGTATGAACCGTCAAATCCGAATCCATAAGTAAAGTCTGGGAATCCGTCTCCGATATTGGTCTTGTCGTTTCCGTCAATGATTCCATTTTTATCATTGTCTACGAATTTAACATCTCCCAAAACTGCGTTCTTATTGTATTTCTGGTTATACGCATCTACATCTTCCTGCTTTTTAAAGATACCGTCTGTCTTGTAACCATAGAAGTGTGCCATTGGTTCTCCTACCACTGTTCTGGTAATGTTACTTCCACGGTAAGTACTTCCGTAAATTGCTTCACTACCGTTTCCTAAAGAAAGCACTTCGTTTTTAATTGTACTGAAGTTACCATATACATTGTAAGTGAATCCGTTCTTTTCTCCATTCCATGCTGCGCTGAATTCAAATCCCTTGTTGCGTACTTTTCCGGCATTAATCCACGGTTCGCTGTCTACACCAGCCAATGAAGTGACTGGAACTTGCAGCAATACATCGGAAGTAGTCTTGACAAAGTAATCAGCAGTAATATCCAAATGGTCAAATAAACTTAAGTCGATACCGACGTTGGTTTGTGTAGTTACTTCCCACTTGATATCCTTGTTTGCGATAGAAGCTTCGTAACGTCCGCCTACAGCAGTTTCATCTTTCCCGAATACTGCATAATAACCGTCGTCATCCTGTGTGTTGACAACACTGGTATAGGTTGGATAATAGTCGAATATATTCTGGTTACCAAGTTGTCCCCAACTTGCACGGAGCTTGAAGTTCTGTACTGTATTCTTGATATCTTCGAAGAAGGCTTCTTCAGAAATACGCCATGCTCCAGAAACTGAAGGGAAGTATCCCCAACGATTGTTCTTCGAGAATTTAGAAGAACCATCCGCACGGAAGTTTACAGAGAACAAGTATCTGTCTGCGTAAGAATAGTCGAAACGTGTGAAGGCAGACATCAAAGCCCATTCTTTACGTCCGGTCAGAATCCAGTTGATTGTTCCTGCACAGTCCATGAAACGCTGAGATTCATCGTCAGAGGCAAAGTTAGAACCACGCATGTTGGTAAAGTTCATGCTGTAGTTTTCAAAAGACCATCCTCCTAAGGCCATCAATTTATGACGTCCCCATTTGCCATCGTATTTCAAAGTTGTAGTATTAATCCAGCGTGTGCTTTGCCAGTCTTGCTGGGTGAGTTCTGCCACCGAATTCGGACGACCTGCTTCAGGGATAACAGGAGTATATTCTTTTTCCTGCCATTGAGACCAGTCGTAACCAAAGTCTGTTTTGGCTGTTAAGCCTTTAATGATTTCCCATTCTGCATATACATTACCAAAGATACGGTCGCGTGTACGTTTCTTATCAGTACGGTCGATAATAGAAACCGGGTTACGCATATCGGTACCCAATTCTCCACTACCACTGTATCCTCCGTCTTCTGTATATACCGGAATAGATGGGTCGAATACCAAAGCCGAAGAAATAACACCGTTAGAACCTTGTGTATCCATCATGTCTTGTACAGAGTGAGTAACCATCAGGTTTTCTCCAAACTTCAAGTTCTTGGTGATATTCAATTCTGTGTTGACACGGAAGTTTACACGGTCGTAACCGGAATTTTTGATAACTCCGTTTTGGCTGAGATATCCCATTGCTACGTTGTAACGTGCTTTTTCGGAACCACCGGACAAGCCTAAATCGTAGTTACCGGTATATCCGTTGGTGAAGACTTCATCTTGCCAGTCTGTACGTGTAACCTGTGCATATGGAGAGCTATAATATTCCGGAACAGGCTTGTTGTCATTTTCGTAAGCTTCTGTATGGATAAGATTTCTTTGTTCTGCGTTAAGCAATCCGAGTTTTTTCGGGATGGAGTTGAAGCCGTGGTGCATGTTGAAAGTTACATTTACCTTTTCCGACTTTCCACCTTTTTTAGTTTGGATGATAACCACACCATTGGCAGCACGTGAACCGTAGATAGCTGCAGAAGCCGCATCTTTCAATACATCGATTCGCTCGATATCACTCGGGTTAATATCGTTCATATTATCTGCCGGAACTCCATCGATTACGTAGAGGGGGTCGTTGTTACCGATTGTTCCCAAACCGCGCACACGTACGGAAGCAGAAGCACCCGGTGCACCACTGTTGGCATATACTGTTACACCAGACATTTTTCCTTGCAAAGCATGGTTGATACCTGTAACAGACATATCGCTGATTTCCTCTACTTTTACAGAAGAAACGGCTCCACTTAAATCGGCTTTACGCTGAGTAGTATAACCTACTACTACTACTTCTTCCAGTGTTTTGTTGTCTTCTTTCAGAGTAATTTTAAAATCTTTCTTGTTTTTTACGCTAATGTCCTGAGTAATAAAACCGATGTATGAAATGCGTAGTACGGCATTTTCCGGAACATCCAGAGTAAAGTTACCGTCGAAATCTGTAATTGTACCAATCGTTGTACCCTTTACTTGTACACTTGCGCCGATTATGGCTTCTCCATTAGCATCGACTACTGTACCTTTAACGGTTTGAGCATTCTGATTTGCGGAAGGAAGTGTGCTTAGGGGAGCATGTCCTTCTTTTGGAGGTGTGGGTTTACTCATTGATGAAGCAGACAAAGACATCCCTATTGATGCTGCTCCGAGTAAACATAGAAATTTTTTGTTCATACTTTTTGTATTAAAAAGAGTTTAATATAATCCGTTAAGTATATGATAAATTTCAGTTAGTATTTTTCCACCACTGCTTTGAGGGTATATCTGATTTCCATTGTTCCCACTCAATACTATTGTATTTGGGATTAATAACCATAGAACCGTCTCCAATGTCAAAATCAAATGTATATGGCAAACGGTTATCTCCCCAAATACATTTTTTCTTTTCTTTGGTTTTATGGTTTGTCCAAGTCCCTACAAAGTTGCGATTCTCATATCCATCAGCTATGTAAAACAGATCATATAGAAGAACTGTTTTTTGTTTCTCGTCTATATAACAGTAAGAGCTGTATGTACCTTGGAATGTTCCAGAACCATATTGTTTTTTATTTTCGTTCAGAAAATAGCTACCTACAATTCTGTATTCTTTAGGAAAATTCAGACCATAATTCCAGTATCCGTAAATATGTTCAATATGTATTTCTCCAGCAAAATCACAGATAATGTTTTTGACTTTTGATTTTCCGTGTATTTGAAATATTAATGAATCTTTCTGTTCTATTTGAGGATCGATGTACATTTCTATCCGTGTGTAGTTTTTTCCGAGTATGCCATTCGATGGTATAGTATCCCAATAATTGAGTGAACTATCTGTCTCGTCTTCGATAATGTATACTTTAGAACTGAATAATGTTGTTTGGAATGTATATTTATCCTCAATCAATTTATGCGTAAAATCTTTTATATTCTCTGTACTGTCTGGTGTCAGCCAATTTTTATAGGCTGTACTAAAATCCACTTTTGTACTATCTTCTTCATCATATAAACGAAATGGATCATACTGGCAGTCTGTTTTATAAGAACTATAAAGAGTATGTCGACCGTTTGTTTTAGACGACAAAGAGGTTATTGTCAACAGAATGGCAATTAGAAATAAAATTTTGACCGATATTTTCGGATATAATTTCATGTTCTATTTTTTATTGAGTTGCAGTGTTTTTCAGTACTATGCTTTAGGAGTTTCTTATTTCCCCAAATACAGCATATCATCAGGTATAGGTGTTTCAAGTATATTTCTTCCCGAAATGCCGACTTCAAGTTCCTGTCCCATGTAGCTTTCCAGATAAACTAAACGCAATTCATGGAAGCCTTCTTCCAATGCGACTTTACCTTCTGCTCTTTGAGCATTGTGGGAGCCGTCATTATCTACGATTTCTTTTCCGTCAATATACAGTTTAGTGCCATCGTCCGAATAGGTGTAGAAGTTGTAGATTCCTTTTTCCGGAATACGTATCAGTGTGCGGAATTCATAACCGAAATAGTCTTCTGCGGGAGCTTGGGTAATATCGAAGTTTTTCATAACACCGGTCTTTACTTTTTTCCCTTTCAATACTTCGGCTGTTTTTTCAAATTCTCCCTCGTAATAAGTATAAGCTACTCCTTGTTTAGGAGACTGAACCTTACGTGCCGGTAAATAATCTCCTTCTTCCTCCTCTATGGATGTAATACCTGATGGATAATAATAGGTAAATTCTTTTCCATCTGGCGTTGTAATCCATGTATCGAAACTATGTGTACCTTCATGTAATTCTATGATACGTCCGCCCCGTTTAAAATCTCCATAGGCGTCGTCTCCGGTTACTCGTCCGTATGCGAGGGCAATGCCGTATTCCTGACCGATAAAGTCATTGTCGTGGTCATGTCCTACAAAAACTCCCATTATGTCCTGACATTCGATGAAAGAGGTAAACATACCACTGTTTAGTTTGGGCGCACCGGTTCCTCCTTCGTTGCATCTTCCCCAAGTGGTTTTGCGGCCAATCAGGTGATTGAATTCTGGAGTGGCAATGTGGAAGAATGCTAAAGCCGGCAAGGGTTTGCCGTTGTTTTGTGCTGTATAGGCTTGACTTTTTCTGCGATACCAGTCAATTTGGTTAAAATGTATCCAGTCGTAGTGACCGTAATTCTTATTTTCCGGGTAATCGTTTGAGTCGAAACAATACAACAGCGATGAAATGGTGCTTTGTTTTTGGGAGTCATAGATAGGGATGATGGAATTTCCATATCCTTTAATATCAACAGGTCCTCTGTCTCCTACAAAATAAGGAGATGCAGATAAAAGGAGATAAATGCTGTCTTTTGACATATTTTCTGCATCATGATTACCCATCAGTACGGCAAATGGCATTTGGGCTTTTTCAAAGATTTGTATGATAGATTTCCATCCTTCCAATGCGGGAGAATCTGTTACCACATCTCCTGTCAGAATGGCTATATCCGGCTGTTCGGCTTGTAATACAGACTCTATTGTGGAGGCTGTGATACTGCAGTTGGCAGACTGGGGAGCCCAATGAATATCAGTAAATTGAGCAATTTTAAATTTCCCGTCTTTGTGAAACGAAAAGCGGTATTGTGCATACAAAGGTAAACAAAGGAGTATTCCCGCCAATAGTAATAGAATCTTGTTATTCATAATCGTAAAATGTGTTTTTACTGTAGATTAATTATAGGCAAAAGTATTTAAATTTTTGGTATTCTTCACAAATTGGGCTAAATTTTCAATAATTAGGCTAATTTTTCCTATGAAAAAACGATAAGTAAACATTTACAGTTTGTTATGGAAAAGCTCGATATTCTTTCTAAAAATCTAAATATACTATTTTTTGATAACAACCATTTTAATCAAAATCACTCTTTATTTGGGCTTATTGAGCTTAAAATGACTTGTAGAAGGGTAAAATAAGTGTCGTAGAGCATGTTTTACAGATTGAAAAATAAGGAAAAAGGACTTGAATCGAGGGGCAACGATACAAGTAACGAGGGCTGATGCGACTAATCACGTACGCTTTCGTGACTAGTCGCGTAGGCTTGCATCTATAAAAGTATGTTTTTTCGTTGCTGAAAAGGGGGTGGATTGATTATTTTATCGTCTTTTTACATGAAACTCCTTCGGATATTGAATGTGATATAAAGTAGCTTTATGTGAGAAAATAGAGAATATTAAGCGAGGAGTGATAAGAATACATGTATAAATGAGATTTTATGTATAAAATGGAGCGTATTTCCTTTCTTTTTTTATTATGCAAATCCCTTAAAATCAAGGAAAAAATCACCGGACTCGGATGAGGCCTTAAAAAGCCCTGTTTTTAGAGCTCGAAAATATCAAAATGTCAAATCTTACATTTTGTCATTTCTATTAAGAAATAAAAAACTCTTCCTCCGTTTTTTCTTTTTTGATAAAGAAAGTCGGAGGAAGAGAATGAAATATTAGACTGTGTACGGCTTTTATTTTACAACGATTTCGTCGACAAACTGAATGCCACCGTGATCGGCATTGGCAATAGCCTGGTAACGGATATATCGTGCTTTGGCTTCTCCCTGCCATCCGAAGTTTTTGAATGATACAGCATCATCTTTTACTACTTCATGATTTATTTCGGCAAGGGTAGTATAATTCTTTCCGTCTGTAGAGGCCGAGATGATAACCTTGGCAGGCATATATACATCCGGACCACAGATTTGCATGAAGTCGGCCGCAACAGAGTGAATGTCGGTTTCCTTCTCCAGGTCGATTACTACATCCATACGGTGATTGTCGGCAAATCCCAACCAGCGCTTGTCGTTGTAGTTCCATCCACCGCGCAAACCGTCTGTCAGCGTTTTTTCTCCGTTAGCCGGATAGTTAGGCCAATAAGGAATATTGAAGGTTACCTTCTTGCCTACAGCCAGGTGTTCTATCGGCTGGGCTGCTTCCTTACGGTTTCCAATTTCTTTACTTACATCGAACGGATTGTATCCTTTAGCCTGCAATTGCGGGATGATTTTCAGGATACGTTCGTGGAAAGAATCCCACGATTTGTTTTCCGGTTTTGTCCATGCTACTTCGGCCAATGCGATGGCACGTGGGTACAGCATGTATTCCATATGTTCGTCTGTAGGAATGTATTCAGCCCATACGTTTCCCTGTACGCCTTGAATCAGTTTGGCTTCTTCTGTAGTCAGTGAATCGGGTACCGGATTGTATCCGTATACTTTGCTTAATGGAAGATATCCACCGATGGCTTCCGGTTGTGAATACGGAGCATCCTGATAACCATCAAGATAACAGTATTCCCCAGGAGTCATAATGGCATGATGACCTGCACGAACAGCCTTGATACCACCAGCTTCGCCTCTCCAGGACATTACAGTAGCATTAGGAGCCAGACCTCCTTCCAGAATTTCGTCCCAGCCCAGCAAATCTCTTCCGTTTGCATTCAGGAAACGTTCGATGCGGTGAATCAGATAGCTCTGCAATTCGTCTACATTCTTCAGTCCTTCTTTTTTCATGCGTGCCTGACAGAGTGGGCAAGTTTTCCATGCTCCTTTACCAGCTTCGTCACCTCCGATATGGATGTATTGGGAAGGGAACATTTCCATTACTTCGGTCAATACATTTTCAAGGAATTCGAATGTTTTCTCGTTTCCTACGCAAAAATCAGACTGCTTGTAGGGTTTGTGTGTGCAGGATAACTCCGGATAGGCAGTCAGCACTTCTTCCGAGTGAGAAGGCATCTCGATTTCCGGAATGACTGTGACGCAATGTTGGCGTGCATATTCCAATATCTCTTTAATATCTTCTTTGGTATAATATCCTCCTTTGGCTTCCGGATCGGTTGCTTCACAGTATTGGTTACCTCCTTTGCCCCATTCTTTCCATGTCTCTCCTTTACGCCATGCGGCAAATTCTGTCAGACGGGGATATTTGTCAATTTCTATACGCCATCCGGCTGCGTCGGTAAGATGCAGGTGAAGACGGTTTATTTTGTATGATGCAAGTAAATCAATCTGTTTCTTTACAAATTCTTTGCTGCGGAAATGTCTGGATACATCCAGCATGATTCCACGATACTCGAAACGTGGCTCGTCTGTAATGGTAGCTGCCTGTATGGCTCCTTTTCCCTGTTCGGCCAGCTGCAAAATACTTTGTACTCCATAGAACAGACCGGCATGTGTAGTGGCTTCAATCTGTATACCGTTTGAAGTAATTTGCAATGTATATCCTTCCGGTGATGTAATGCCTTTCAGTTCGGGGACAAGAGTCAGACGGATAAAATTCGATTTTGGGAGTGCTTCTGTCCATTTTATTGGTTGAGGAGCATGCTGGAATGCCGTTTCTATGATAGAAGTATCGATTTTTTCTCCTTCGGCAAACAATTGTGTCTGTGCATCCCATTGGAATTTTCCTTGTTCTGTTTGATAGGATACAGGAACAGGAGTAAGGGTTTGTACCATATTTTCTTGTTGGGCACACGATGTTGCAAACAGGCTTGCAACCAAAAAACTTCCTACTTTTGAATATAAGCTAATCTTCATGACTGCAGATTAAGGTGGTTGATAAATTTATAATTATACTTCACAAAGTTATTAAATTAAATTTTATTCTTTGAACTAAATGGGTGTTATTTTGTTCTTTAAAGAGATACTCTCTATATAAATGCAAAATTAATGCATTATTTTTTATATTTTTGCACCCCATTTTAAAGACTAAACAATATGACTCTAAACCGAATTCTGTGGACTACAGTGTTAGTAGGAGCCACGTTGGCAATGCCATTAAATGCATCCTTAAATTATAATGAGGAATATCATGTGTTGGAAACTCCGGGACTGTTTAAGAAAAAAAAGGTCGAGAAAGACACGGCATCTGTAAAAAGCGATTATGAAAAGATCGCTTCTGAATCTCATTTGCTGGGAAGGGGCATGTTTAATGTGTATAAACAAGACTCAAAGTATTTTTTTGAAATTCCTGTTGCATTGTTGGAACGGGATATGCTGGTTGTCAATAAGCTACAGAGAGTTCCGTTGGAATTGAATGATGCAGGGGTGAACCGGGGAACCAATTATGAAACGCAGATGGTACGTTTCGAATGGGATAAGGCAGCCAAGAAAATTCTGGTGCGTCAGATGCGTCCGATGCCGGAGTCGCCTAAGCAAGATGCGATTACCCGGTCGGTGCAGAATAATTTCATCTCTCCATTAATAGCCGATTTTAAGATAGAAGCTTGTCATCCCGATTCTACTTCGGTTTTGATACAGGTCAATGATATTTATGACGGTTCGGAAACCAGTATTAACAACGTATTCGATAATATAAACCTTGGTACTTCTGCTGTGAAAGGTTTGTCGAGAATACGTTCTGTCAAGGCTTTCCAAAATAATGTGGTTGCTACATCGGAACTGACCACAAAAGTGCATGAAGGAATGAGTTCGGTGAATGTGACGGTAGAGGTCAGCTCGTCGTTAGTATTGCTTCCGGAACAACCTATGATGGGGCGTTTGGATAATCCTAAAGTGGGATATTTTACAAAAGATTTGCTTTATTTCAGTGATGCACAGCAGAAAACGGAAGAAAAGAAATACATCACCCGCTGGAGGCTGGAGCCGAAACCGGAAGACCGTGAGGCGTACCTGAGAGGTGAACTGGTAGAACCGGCCAAGCCTATTGTCTTTTACATTGAGGATGCTACTCCTTACCGTTGGCGTAAATACATCAAACAAGGTATCGAAGACTGGCAGGTAGCTTTCGAACGTGCCGGATTCAAAAATGCCATTATTGCAAAAGATTTGCCGGATAGTATTGCGGCAGATACGGATGATATCAATTACTCGGTGCTGACTTATGCTGCTTCGTCGAAAGCCAATGCCATGGGTCCTTCCATTCTTGACCCACGTTCGGGGGAAATACTCGAGGCGGATATCATGTGGTGGCATAATGTGATTTCGATGGTGCAGGAATGGATTACTGTACAGACCGGGGCTATTAATCCCGAAGCAAGAGGAATCAAATTACCGGATGATATGATGGGAGATGCCATTCGTTTTGTGGCTTGCCATGAAGTGGGACACTCGTTGGGGTTGCGTCATAACATGATGGGATCGTGGACATTTCCTACCGATTCGTTGCGTTCGAAGACATTTACGGACAAGATGAACTCTACAGCATCTTCTATCATGGATTATGCCCGATACAATTATGTGGCTCAGCCGGGAGATGGAGTTACTGCAGTTTCTCCACATATCGGCCCTTACGATATGTTTGCTATCGAATACGGATATCGTTGGTATGGATTGCCTACTCCTGAAGCGGAAAAAGATGTACTTTATGATTTCCTGAGTCGCCATACAGACCGTTTATACAAATACAGTGAAGCACAAGACCCTCGTGCTGCTGTCGATCCGCGTGCTCAGAACGAAGATTTGGGAGACGACCCGGTACGTTCTTCTCAGTTGGGAATTGCCAACCTGAAACGTATTGTTCCACAGATTATCCAGTGGACTACTACCGGAGAAAAGGGACAGACTTACGAAGAGGCTTCGCGTTTGTATTATGCCGTAATTATGCAATGGAATAATTACCTCTATCATGTGATGGCAAATATCGGAGGTATTTATATAGAGAATACTACAGTAGGTGATGGAGTGAAGACTTACACTTTTGTGGAAAAAGAAAAGCAGGAAGCTGCTCTCGATTTTCTGCTGGATGAGGTGCTTTGCTATCCACGCTGGCTGTTCGATACGGAAATATCAGACTATACTTTCCTGTTGCGCAAGAATCCTAATGGGGTGATAGAGTATGCTCCGAATCAGATATTGAAGAATACACAAGGATATATCTTCTGGGATTTATTATCGAACGACCGTTTGATGCGAATGTTGGAAAATGAATTGAAGAACGGAAAGAAGGCATTCACTGTAGTGGAACTGATGGATAAGATGCATAAATCTATTTTTGCTACTACAATAAAAGGCGGTACTCCAGATGTAATGGAAAGAAATCTTCAGAAAGGATTTCTGGATGCACTGATTACTGCTGCGGCAGAGAGTGAAGGTGTGAAAATCAATAAGCATCTGGTCACCACCAGCGGAAATCCTTATCTGTTGCACGATCATCCTCGTTGCAGTTGTGATGAATTTACTTTCGAACACGCAGAACGTATGGGAGCAAAACGTGAATTGAGTTTCTACGGAGGGCAGGTAAACCGTATATCGGATGCAATCTCTGTAAAACGTGGTGAGTTGTTGCGTATCAAACAGTTGTTGGAAGCCAGACGTAACGGGGCCGATACTGCTACACGTTATCATTACGACGATATGATTTTACGTATCAATACAGCTTTGGGTTTGTAAATAATCAATTATCATTAATATAGTTAGAATGAAAAAACTCTTATTCTTAGTCTTACTTATTGTACAAGCTGCCTGGACAATGGCAGCCGACAGAGTAATTACAGGTCATGTAATTGCTGCCGAAGATAAGCAACCACTAATTGGGGTTTCTGTGTTTGTTTCTGCAGACGACTTGAAGAAAGCCGGAAGCAACAAGACTTCGCTGGGGGTCATTACCGATATTGACGGTAACTTCTCTATCTCCATTCCGGAGGGTGTGAAAAAGCTACAATGTAGCTATATAGGATATACAACTTTAACTATAGAACTGAAACCAGGGAAAAAGAATTATGATGTGACGATGGAAACATCTTCTACCATGCTGGAGGATGTAGTCGTAACCGGTTATCAGACCATTGAACGCCGCAAGTTGACGGCTGCCGTATCGAAGATTGATATTTCGGAATCTACTATCGGAACAGTGAAAAGTATCGATCAGGCCTTGTCGGGACAGATTGCCGGATTGTCTGCGATATCTACTTCCGGTGCACCGGGTGCGCCGGTAAAAATCCGTATTCGTGGTACTTCTTCTTTGAATGGTACACAAGATCCTTTGTGGGTACTCGATGGTATTCCTTTGGAAGGTACAGATGTGCCCAGTTTGGAATCTTTGAAAAGTGTAGATGATGTGCAACAGTCGTCCATTGCTGGATTGAATCCTTCTGATATTGCTGACATTACTGTGTTGAAGGATGCGGCAGCTACTGCTATTTATGGTGCTCGTGCGGCAAATGGAGTCATTGTGATTACGACTAAAAACGGAAAAGCCGGAAAAACAAGAGTAAACTTCAATACTCGTCTGACTTATTCTCCTAAGCAGGATATTGACCGTTTGAACTTGATGAATGCGACAGAGAAGGTAGATTTGGAACTTCAGTTGTTGAAAAGTGGATATAGTTTGAATTCGGATAAGGGAGAAGTTTATCGTATTATCAAGCGTCATGGTGCGGTAGATGCGTTCCAGAAAGACGGATGGAGTGCTTTGCCTGCCGATGCTCAGAAGGAAATCGATGCTTTGCGTCTGATTAATACCGACTGGAATGACATTCTGTTGAGAAATGCATTCAGCCAGGAGTATAACTTGAGTATTTCGGGAGGTAACGAACGTACAACTTTTTATACCTCTTTGGGCTATTCGAAAGAGAATGGAAATATTCCCAGTGTATCTGCCGACCGACTGAATCTGGTGACCAAAGCTAATTATAAATTGAATAAGATATTGAAGGTAGGAGCTTCGGTTTTTGTGAATCGTCGTAATAGCAGTTCATATTTGGCTACAGACGGATTTACCAATCCGATGTTTTATGCCCGTATTGCCAATCCTTATCTTCAGCCATTCGATAAAGACGGCAATTATATCTATGATATGGATATGCAGACCGGATATTCGGAACTGGGCTTCAATACTTTTGAAGAGAGAAACAATACGTCCAACGAATCGGTAACGAACTCTTTTTCTTCGATTTTCGATGTGGAGTTGCGCTTTGACGACCGTTTTAAGATTACGTCTCAGGTGGGTTTGCAGCTCGATAAAACATCACGTGAGCAAATTGCAGACGAGCAGTCGTTTGCCATGCGCCATGAACATCAGAGTCATCAGAGTAACCAGACCTCGTTCCTTCCTCAAAAAGGAGGTTTCCATAAGGTTTATGAGAATTCAAACTCTCAGGTAACTTGGAAGACTATGGGTACATATCGCGATACTTATGCAGACATTCATGAATTCGAAATTATGCTGGGGTCGGAGTTGCGCCGTACATGGGCTACTACTCTTTATTCGGTGGGCTATGGTTACGACCGCCGTACCATGACCAACCGTCCGGTGATTTTCCCGAGTGAAGACCTTGCTTTCCCGTTACATTCGAAGACGAATGTCGAAAATGCTTATGTATCAGGTTTCTCTACTGCTTCTTATTCGTTGCTGAACCGTTATACATTGGGTGGAAGTATCCGATTCGATGGCTCCGACCTGTTTGGGGTAGATAAGAAATACCGTTACTTACCCTTGTATTCGGTAAGTGGGTTGTGGCGTGTGTCGCAAGAACCGTTTATGCAGTCTGCGCGCTGGTTGGATAATTTTGTATTCCGTGCATCGTATGGTTTGCAGGGTAATATCGATAAGAATACTTCACCATTCTTGTTGGGAAAATACCAGAATAATGCGACTCCTATTCTTCCCGGAGGTACAGAAGATATGATTACAGTAAATTCTGCTCCTAATGATAAATTGCGTTGGGAGAAAACTTATTCGGTGAATGCCGGTATGGATTTTGCAGTATTGAATCAGGGTATCAATCTGAGTGTGGATTATTACTATCGTAAAGGGGTTGACTTAATTGGTATGCAAATGTTGCCTCTTGAAACAGGCTTCGCATCGACTACCATCAACTGGGCAAGTATGGAGAACAAGGGTGTGGAAGTGAGTCTGTCTACCCGTAATATTCATACCAAGTCGTTTATGTGGACTACTACCTTCAACTTTGCTTACAACCAGAATAAGGTTTTAAAAGAAGCGATTCGTGAGGATGCGATTTATCCAAGCCGTGAAGGTTATCCGGTAGGAGCTATCTTTGCTTTTCCTTATGCCGGAGTCGACGAAAACGGACAAATGACATTCTATAATAAGGAAAACGGCAAGGTAGAAACCGCTAAAGAGTTTTTCAAAATTAAGGAATGGACATTCGGACAATACGATCTGACACCGCAGGAAGTGCGTAACCGTTATGAGTATATCGGTACAAGTGAATCACCTTATACCGGAGGTTTTGGAAATACATTTACTTATAAGGCATTCGAACTGAGTGTGAACTGTATTTTCAATGCAGGAGGTTATGTACGTACGCAGCCTACTTATGATATTATGGGATACGACAGAGGACAGAATACGAACCGCGATATTTTGAATCGCTGGACTTCCGACAATCCTCATGGAACCATGCCGGCACTGATTGACGGAAACATGGATCCGGATTCTTATATCGTGTTGGGTGGATTGGGTGTATATCAGAATCTGGACATGTGGGTGAAGAAACAGAACTACATGCGCGTACAAAGTATCCGTTTAGGGTATGAACTGCCTTTCGACTTGATTAAGAAAGTAGGTATTACTCAGGCAAGTGTAGCGCTGGAAGCACGTAACCTGTTTGTCTTAGGTTCGAACTATGATAATTTCCTCGATCCGGAAACAATGGGAAATCCGTATGCACAGCCTATTCCGAAATCGTTTACCTTCAGTTTGAATCTTAACTTTTAATTCGTAAACCGTTATGAAGAAATTCTATATAAATATAATTTGCATCTGCCTGATGGCACTTGCCACGGGGTGCGACAACTATTTGGATATTAAGCCTACGGGAAGTGTGATTCCTACTACGCTGGCAGAGTATCGTGCATTGTGGGCTACGGCTTACAATACGGTACCTTCGGATAGAGGATTGGCCAATATGGGGGCAGACGAGATGTTTGTTTCGAACGAATCGGACATGGGAAAGTATTCTGCCATAGAACGTTGGGAGGTCGGAACTTCGACTTCTTCTTCTTCTGTTGCTTTCAACTGGGCCGGATATTATCAGGTGTTGTTTTATGCCAATTTTATCATTGAACATCAAGGTGACATTACTGAAGGTCACGATGCCGAGATAAAGCAGTTGGTGGGAGAGGCATATCTGATGCGTGGATATATGCACTTTGTATTGGCCAATCTTTTTGGGCAACCGTATACTAAGCTAGGAGCAACCGATACTAAAGCTGTTCCATTGAAGTTTTCTACCGATTTGGAAGAACGGGCTCAGCGTAATACGGTAGGAGAAATTTACACTTCGGTACTGAGTGATATACAGACAGCAGAAAGTTTACTCAATGTAGAAAAATGGGATGATATAACTTTGTCTTACCGTTTTACCACACTGTGTGTGCCGGCATTACGTTCGCGTGTGTATCTCTATATGGGCGATTGGGCTAATGCTTATAAGTATGCAGAAGAAGCATTGGCTAAAAAGTCGACTTTGGAAGATTTTCGGGCAGAAGGTTTCAAACTGCCGAATCATTTCCAGTCGGTAGAGGCCATCAACCCACTTGAATTTACCATGAATGCCAACTATAAGAATGCGGTATCGGTATTGCCTTCTTTCCTTTCTTTGTATGGTGAGGGTGACTTGCGTCCTGCAGCTTATTTTGCTCAGCCCGATGATAAGGGAAACCGCAAATGTCTGAAAGGAGGCGACCATAACTTCAGAAATACCATCCGTGTAGCAGAGTTGTATCTGAACAGTGCAGAAGCCGCTGCTCAATCCGACAAATTGCCGGAAGCCCGCAAGCGTGTATTGGAACTGATGGAAAAACGATATACAGCCGAAGCGTATGCAAAGAAAAAGGCTGCGGTAGAGGCGATGGGAAAAGCCGATTTGGTGAAAGAAATCTTGAACGAACGTGCACGTGAACTGGCTTTTGAAGGTCAGCGCTGGTTTGATTTGCGCCGTACTACTCGTCCACGGATAGAAAAAGTATTGCAGGAAAAAAGTTATGTACTCGAACAAGACGATTCACGCTATACTCTTCGTATACCGGAAGAAGCCATTGCTGCCAATCCAGACCTTAACAATTAACGAGTATATGATAAACAAAAAAATGCCATTGGGAACTTTTGGGTTCCGGATGGCATTTCTTTTTGTATGTATATCAAAGAACTGTTTTTATGCAGGATTGTCGGAACGGGAAGCCTTGCGCTTTCTCAATTCCTCTGCAATTCGGTAGTGTAAGGCTGCTTCACTCTCTTTTCCCGCTTTGTCGAGTGCATCGGCAAAGCAGTCGTGTGCTCCTGCATGCTGAGGCTTGAGGGTTGTTGCTTTGTCGAGGTCGGTCAGTGCTCCCTCTGTATCGCCGGTATGCAGGCGAAGCTTTCCTCTGTTGTATACAGCCTTAAAGTCCATGGGGCGTAGTTTGACTGCCTGATTCAGACATTCTTCCGCTTCAGCCATCCGGTTGTCGTCGAAATAAGTTACACCTTTCCGTACCCATGCATCTGTATACTCGGGATAAAGTTCGATGGCTTTGTCGTAATTGGCAAGGGCAGCCCGTACATCATGTGCTTTGGTAATGCATTCGTTTCCCATCAGGTAATATTCGTGGGCATATTTTTCCAGATTTTTCTTCTGTTGGTTCATCTGTTCCTTCAGAAGTCTGTTTTCCTCTTTCAGCTTGTTGATAATGTTCAGCTTTTTGCGGATGAACCGTTGGATAAGTGGCTTTTCTATGTCGTAACGCGAATGGATTGCCTTGAAAAACTGATTCAGAAACTCGGGGAAATCTCCCTTGTCGAAAGATTTTACGGCTGAAGTATATTGTATATCGGCCTGTGCCTGCTTCATGGCACGGTCTATGGCCTGTTTGTTGTTGAACTGTTTGGCAAAGGATACGATTTCGGGACGTACGAAGATGTCTCCCCGTGTAATCTCTCTTTTCAGACAGATTCCTTCCAGCGAAGTACAGCGGCTCAGAGCCACATACGTTTGTCCTCCGGCAAATACTCCTCCGCTAAAGTCTATGATTACGTTACTGAATGTAAGTCCCTGACTCTTGTGTACGGTAATGGCCCATGCCAGTCGGACAGGATACTGGGTAAATGTACCCAACTCTTCTTCTTCAATCTTTTTCTCTTCCTCGTTGTAACGGTAGCGGATGTTACTCCAGCTTTCTTTTCTCACATCAAATTCCTTACCCTCTTCTGTAATGACATAGAGAATACCGTCGTCCGAAATGCCGGATATCGTTCCGATTGTTCCGTTGACCCATCGCTTTTCCTGGTCGTTTTTGATGAAGATAATCTGTGCACCAGGCTTTACTTCCAGTTCCATCAGAGTAGGAAGACTGTTTTCGGGAAACTCTCCATGAATTTCTCCTTTCAGAACTGTAGATTCACCCGGAAGTCCGGCAAGTTTCTGTTCGTTGATATAGTCTACCGTGTCGCGTCGTGTAGCCAGAGTGATGTACAAGTCGTTTTCCTTCTGTTTCAAAGGCACATTATAGCGCGTATTCAGAAGTTGCAGGTCGGCAGCTCCGGCTGTATTGGTACGGATGTGGTCGAGTACGTTGACAAATACTTTGTCCGTTTGCCGGTATACTTTTGTCAGTTCGATAGACACTAGTTCCATTTCCTGGAAGATACGAGCCGAAAAGAAGTAAGGATTAGGGTAGAAGCGGTTGATGATTTCCCTTTCATCATTTTTTACGACAGGTTCCAACTGATATACATCGCCTACCAGCAAAAGCTGTTTCCCTCCAAAAGGTTCGCGCATGTTCTGCGAATACACCCGTAGTACTTTATCAATAAAATCGATAATATCGGCACGGACCATGGAAATCTCGTCGATAATAACCAGTTCGATGTTTTTAATCAGTTTGCGGTGTTCCGCCGGATATTTCAGGAAACTATGCAGTTTTCCCCCTTTCAGACTGAAGTTCGGGTCGTCTGGCAACAATGGATAAAACGGAAGTTTGAAGAAACTGTGCAGGGTACTACCTCCTGCATTGATAGCAGCAATACCGGTAGGAGCCAGTACGATGTGTTTCTTTTTGGTATGCTGGCACACATATTTCAAGAAAGTAGATTTTCCTGTACCCGCCTTTCCGGTAAGAAAAACAGACTGGTGGGTATATTGTATCAGTTTCAGTGCATCCTGAAACTCTGCATTATTGGTATCTATAGTTTGGTGTGCCATAACCGGATTCATCCTTTTCGTGCAAAGATAAGTACAAAAAGGAAATAAAAAAAGTGGTTGTATGTGTACAACCACTTTGATTTATAGTAAGCCTTTCGGCTTGGGATTTCCTTTCATAAAGCTGACAGAGTCAGCTGTTTTTAATTACTTGCGTGAACTTTCGTTCAGCATTACATAGCCCCAAATCATAGGATCTGCATTGGCTATTTTCTTAAAAATACTTTTTACCTTTTTCATAATGTTACCCTTTCTTTTTTAATAAAACAAATACCTGAAAATCTTAAAAACACCTCAGGTGTGCCTCACGGTTTACCTTTGGTCTAACCTTTTTATTCTAATACCCTAAAACAATTATTTTACCTTTTTGTCATCTTTAATTTTGACACTACAAAGATACTTCTTTTTAGCAGGCTTGGTACGCTTTCTTTTATAAAGTTTGCATTATATCCTGTTTTATTGATTCAAGTCAATTGTTTTGCCGGAAACGCTACATATTGTAATTTTTTTGTAACAACGAAAGAACAATTGTCTGCTTATTGAATTCCGGGTTTTGAGGTAATAGATAGGATATATTATGTTATATAACAGAAATTTCGTACTTTTGCAGCTCAATTTTAAAATAAAATCAGTTGTTTAATGAAAAAGTTATTCTTATTAGTCGTGATGATTTGCTTTGCCGGAGTGGTAAAAGCACAGAACATTCAGTTGCACTATGATCTGGGACGTGCCATGTACAATTCTTTGGAAGGTCGTCCGTGGGTTACTACCACTGTAGAAATGTTTAAAGCAGATAAATGGGGTAGTACTTATTTCTTTGTGGATATGGATTATACCGATAAGGGGGTATCTTCAGCGTATTGGGAAATCAGCCGTGAGTTGAAGTTTTGGAAAGCACCGGTTTCTGCACATGTAGAATACAATGGAGGACTGAACTATATTAATAATGCTTTTCTGGCTGGTCCGGCATACAACTGGAACAACGCTGACTTCTCACGTGTGTTTGGAGTTCAGGTATTGTATAAGTATATTCAGAAAAATGCAAAACCTCATAACTTCCAGCTTACAGGCACATGGACAATGCATTTCTGCGACCAAAAGTATACATTCAGTGGTTTCGTAGATTTCTGGCGTGAGAAACATACCGACGTACACGGAAACAATCATGATTTTATCTTTATAAGTGAGCCACAGTTCTGGGTGAACTTGAACAAGTTTAAGCATGTAAATGATGACTTGAACTTGAGTGTAGGTACAGAATGGGAGTTGAGTACAAACTTTGCTACACGCAACGGTTTTTACTACATCCCTACCTTGGCAATGAAATGGAGTTTCTAATTTGTTTTTCGGTAAGGAATAATTATCATGCTTGAAAAATTATTTGGTTTTGATTCTAAAGTCACCCGTGTACGTACAGAAATTCTGGCTGGTATTACCACTTTTCTGACCATGGCCTATATTCTGGCAGTGAACCCGAATATACTTAGTGCTGCGGGTATGGACAAAGGAGCCTTGTTTACTACTACAGTTTTGGCATCGGCTCTTGCTACTTTGTTGATGGCTTTTTATGCAAAGCTTCCTTTTGGATTGGCTCCCGGTATGGGATTGAATGCCTTTTTTGCATATACGGTTTGTCTTACTTTAGGCTACTCGTGGCAGTTTGCCCTGACAGCTGTATTGATAGAAGGTATTATTTTTATTTTGTTGACTGTTACCAACCTGCGTGAGAAAATAGTAGATGCGCTTCCGACTACATTGAAAAATGCCATTGGAGCGGGTATCGGTTTGTTTATTGCATTCATCGGTTTGCAAAATGCCGGTATCATTGTGAATAACGATGCCACTTTAATCAGCTTGGGAAATATTACTTCCGGCTCTCCATTGCTGGGAATGATTGGATTGGCCATTACTTCTATTCTGCTGATTAAACGTGTACGCGGAGCTTTGCTTTTTGGTATTTTGCTTACTACTGTAATTGGTATCCCGATGGGACTTACTCATTTGGATGGGGTAATCAGTGCTCCTCCTTCTATCAGTCCTATCTTCTGTCAGTTCCAGTGGGACCAGATTTTTACCAAGGAAATGGTTGTGGTAGTCTTTACTTTCCTGTTTGTGGATATGTTTGATACCATCGGTACTCTGGTAGGAGTAACTACAAAAGCAGGTATGATCGATAAGAATGGAAAAATACCTCATCTGAAACAGGCTTTTTTGGTAGATGCCATTGGAACAACTGCCGGTGCAGTGTTGGGAACAAGTACCATTACTACATTTGTAGAAAGTGCTTCGGGAGTAGGCGAAGGAGGACGTAGCGGACTGACCGCTTTTGTTACAGCCGTATGTTTCCTGCTGGCTCTGTTTCTTGCCCCATTCTTTCTGGCTGTTCCGGGAGCTGCTACTGCTCCGGTCTTGATTCTGGTAGGACTGATGATGATGTCTTCTATCAAGAAAATCGATTTGCTGGATTATTCAGAAGCCATACCTGCATTTATCTGTATCATTTTTATGCCTCTGGCATATAGTATCTCAGATGGTATTGTATTAGGTATGATAAGCTATGTATTACTGAATTTATGCTGCGGAAACTTTAAGAAACTGTCACCGGCTATGTATATTTTGGCTGTGATATTCGTCTTTAAGTTTTTTATGTAGTGTTTGTCGATATCATTATATGCGAATGAGACCGTTTCAAAATCATTTTGAGACGGTCTCATTCTTTTTTATATCCAATTAAGAAAGCCATTCTTTGCCATGAACATAGATTCATGTTTTTATTTGCTTGCTTTAGCTGACGTCGCCGGCTGCACATTCGGCATCGCCGGCTGTACGGCCAACAACGGCGACTTTACAACCGGCGACGTCGATTGAAGTCTCCGACGTTTACCGGCGCCTTTTATTACTTATTCCAATTCTACGTTGTTGACTCTTTCAAGCAGGAATTTGCTTTTGTTCCAATGGAAAGGCTTATATTCGGTATTTGTTCTGATAATATTATTCTTGAACATAAGCCCGTCTACCGATTTGGCATAGAGAATTGGAGCATCGAATACATCAAATTCGTTATCAGTTATCTGTATGGCACCTTTTTTCCCACCATGGAAATATTTTATTTGTTTTTTAAGGTCGGGGATTTCAGGGTAAATTGATATCACTGCATTGGTAAACTGAAACATACTTGTAAGAGAGTTGATGAATTTGTTGTTTCTGATAATCACCTTGCGGCATGCTCCTGTTTCAAACCATCCATTGCAATCTCCGCATAATAAAATGGCAGTACCTGAAGTATGGTCAAAAATATTATTCTCCACAACAGTCTTTTTCGGAGTGCTGAACAAGCTGCCTCTTGCACGGTTGTTGCGTATCGTATTACCTGCAAAGTAAACTTCGGGAGTCCATGTAAGATTTTCTATTCCGAAGTCTCCTTTTTCGGAAATGGATTTATGGACCGGCTTCTCAAAGATTATCTTGAATTCTTTAGCTCCGCTGACTGATTCTTTATCGTAGGGAGTGATGGATTTGATTCTATTGCTTCCATCAAGCACTTCCATAGTCTGTGAGGCAATGAACTGAATCTCATCCCCTGCAAATCCCCAGTCGAATCCCCATGTCTGATGATGCATATATCTGCCTACCAGAGTATGGTCATCAATACGTTTCACCACTTTAAGATAAGTGCCATGTACATTTATTGCATCGTCCATCATGCCTTCGTATAATCCGTTTACAGATACAATCTTACCTTTGCAACCCGAGAAGTGTGTTGCATCGGCTTGTGTAGTAAAAAATCGCTTGTCGTCATCTCCTTTCAGACATACCGAGAATCCGTCAAGAGTGATATTCTCCGTAAGCTGAGCCAAAAGTCCCATTCCGCGGGCATAATGTACTTTTATATTGTTGAGGATAATGTCTTTTGAATTTGAGACAAACACGCCTGGAGTAGGCCGTTCCCATGTTCTCATTGCTACTATAGTGCCCGGCAAAAGAGTTTTCTTTTCATCTTTCCAGTTGGGCGCATAAAGGATTTCTCCTTTATCTGCATATTTATCTTTCTTGAGTTTATATATCCCTTTTGTGGAATAGGACAGGTCGCTGGAATTATACACAATATGTCTGGTATCTTTTTCGAAAGCAATTCCAGAATTGGGGCGTGCGGTCCATCCTTCACCGTAAGCCTCGAAGATAGAATCCTGGGTAATACGATATTTTACCCATTCGGCCGGACGAAAAGCCATTCCTGCTGTACCATTGTTTTCTACAATCTCAATCTGGAATATATGAGGATTTTCGAAATCTATACTTAAATTCTTTATTGTGCAGTTTTGAGTATTCAATATAGATAATGGAAGCATTACACCGTGAAATACGAATTGAGAGTCTTTACCGTCTATTGTAATATTTTGAGTATTCTCTAAAGCTATTCCCACAAACTTAGGATTGTCTTGGTCGTGGTTTGAGATGTAATATTCCCTTTGTATCTTTGGGGAGGGATAAAAATGGTAAACTCCCGGAGCAAATTCAATGGTAATATTCTCGTTTTTGTCTCTATTCCCATTTATTTTCTCAATGGCCTTAAACAACTTGTATCCCAAAGACTTGCTGTTGCCTGGCTTAATTCCGTAATCTGTCAGAGAAATGGTTCTAGACTGTGGTGTCTTTTCTTCATTTTGTGCGAGGAGTGTTGAAAAGCATAGAAATAAAAACAATGAAAAGATAATGACTTTTTGCATAATCCTATTTTTTGTGTTAATCATAATTTGTTTAAATGGAGTTCGAAGATACAAATAATTGGGGATATACCCTAAAGGTAAGTCTCGGATGGGCATAAAAAGGTAATAACAGAAATCAGAAAACCTCCACAGACTGCTGTACATAATGGAGAAGTCTGGGAGGTCATCTTATAGATATCTCGATATATCTTATTTATCCTCAGAAGGAGAATCGGATTTTGTTTGGGTAATGCGGCATTCTATCGACTCCCCTCCGCAATAAATGGTTATGGTAGCTAGCCTGTCGTAATCCTTGTCGTTGGCGAGTAAGACCGCTTTAATAACATGTTCTCCTTTCTCGCCCGATGTGGGGGTAATGCTTATCCAGTCTTCATCGGTTACTTCTTCTTTTTCCATGTAAAGCGTGGTATTCCAGTCCTGCAAGGTTGTAAAATGTATGGTACACTCGGAAGCTGTTTGAGGAGCGGTTTGTATTTGCTCGGTAGCTTGGGTAATCATGATATTTCCTTCGAGTGGCGGAAAGTCATTTGTATTTTCGTTGCAACCAACGGAAAAAAGAGCGGTTACTGCAATGCAAAGCATCATTTTCAAATAAGAAAAATAGAGTTTCATAGCGATTAAATGTATGTTTTATTGGTAAAGATACGTTTTTTATGGATTGTAAATGATATTTGGAAAGTTTATTATTAAAAAACGGATGTATTTCTTGGGGAACTTATGCGTCTGTTACATTTTATAAAATAAAAATCTCCTGAATATCCATAAGATACTCAGGAGATTCCTTATTAAAGAGGGTAAAATTATTCTTCAGTATCGAGTAACAGCTCCATTACCTGACAAGCTGATTTGGCTACAGATGTACCCGGACCAAAGATTGCCATGACTCCGGCTTTGTACAGGAAGTCATAATCCTGTGCTGGAATAACTCCTCCGGCAAAGACGAGGATATCTTCGCGTCCCATTTTTTTCAGCTCGGCAATGATTTGCGGAATCAGTGTCTTGTGTCCTGCTGCAAGAGAAGAAACTCCTACTGCATTGACATCGTTTTCCACTGCTTCGCGTGCTGCTTCTTCCGGAGTCTGGAACAACGGTCCCATGTCTACGTCGAATCCGCAGTCTGCAAATCCTGTTGCTACTACTTTGGCACCTCGGTCGTGTCCGTCTTGTCCCATTTTGGCAATCATGACACGTGGGCGTCGACCTTCTTTCTTTGCAAATTCTTCGGTCAGTTCGCATGCTCGTGCGAAATCTGCATCTTTTTTACTTTCTGATGAATACACGCCTGATATAGTTCTGATTACTGCTTTATAACGTCCTACTACCACTTCGCAGGCATCGGAAATTTCTCCCAATGTAGCACGTACTCTTGCTGCTTCTACTGCCAGTTCCAGCAGATTACCCTTTCCGGTCTTGACACATTCGGTGATAGCAGCCAGAGCTTTGTCTACTTCTTCCTGATTACGTCCTTCTTTCAGACGGCGTAAGTTCTCAATCTGTTCCTGACGTACGGCTGTATTGTCGACTTCAAGAATATCAATCGGGTCCTCTTTTTCCAGTCTGTATTTATTGGTACCTACGATAGTCTGTTCTCCTGAGTCGATACGTGCCTGTGTACGTGCCGCTGCTTCTTCGATACGCATCTTAGGAATACCGGTTTCGATTGCTTTGGCCATACCGCCCAACTTTTCGATTTCCTGGATATGTTCCCAGGCACGATGAGCCAGTTCGTTGGTCAGAGATTCTACATAATAAGAACCTCCCCACGGGTCGACATTCTTACAGATTTGTGTTTCTTCCTGAATGTAAATCTGAGTATTACGTGCAATACGTGCAGAGAAGTCGGTTGGCAGGGCAATCGCTTCATCAAGAGCGTTGGTGTGAAGAGACTGAGTATGTCCCAATGCGGCAGCCATTGCTTCAATACAAGTTCGTCCTACATTGTTGAACGGATCCTGTTCGGTCAGTGACCATCCTGAAGTCTGAGAGTGAGTACGCAAGGCAAGTGATTTCGGATTCTTCGGATTGAATTGTTTTACAATCTTTGCCCATAACATACGTGCAGCACGCATCTTGGCAATTTCCATAAAGTGGTTCATACCGATAGCCCAGAAGAACGACAAACGAGGAGCAAATGCATCGATGTCGATACCTGCCGCTACTCCGGCACGAAGATATTCCAAACCGTCGGCAAGAGTATAAGCCAATTCGATATCGGCTGTTGCTCCTGCTTCCTGCATGTGGTATCCGGAAATGGAGATAGAGTTGAATTTCGGCATTTTCTGTGATGTATATTCGAAAATGTCCGAAATAATCTTCATAGAAAATGCAGGTGGATAAATATAGGTATTACGTACCATGAACTCTTTCAGAATATCGTTTTGGATAGTTCCTGCCATTTCTTCCAGTTTGGCACCCTGTTCCAGACCTGCATTGATGTAGAACGCCATAACAGGAAGTACGGCACCGTTCATGGTCATGGAAACAGACATCTTATTCAATGGAATACCGTCGAACAGCACTTTCATGTTTTCCAATGAACAGATAGATACACCAGCCTTACCTACATCACCTACTACACGCGGATGATCGGGGTCGTAACCGCGATGTGTCGGAAGGTCGAAGGCTACAGACAAACCTTTCTGTCCTGATGCCAGATTACGGCGGTAGAATGCATTCGATTCTTCTGCTGTAGAGAATCCTGCATACTGACGGATAGTCCAGGGACGGAAAGTATACATCATGGAATATGGACCACGCAGATAAGGTGGAATACCTGCTGCGTAATTAAGATGTTCCATGCCTTCCAAGTCTTCTTTTGTATATACCGGTTTTACTTGAATCTGTTCCGGTGTTCTCCAGTTGGCTGTGATGCCATTTTCTTTTTGCCATTCCATTCCGTTTTGTGGTTGGAATCCGGCATATATATCAATGTGTTTAAAATTCGGTTTCATGAGACTACTTTACTCCTAACTTTTCGTTATACTCTTTCAATGTTTCTAACACGTTGCAGCGTACATGGATGAAGTTTTCGATGCCTGCAGCTTTCAGGTCTTCCATGCAAGCCGGTGCACCGGCTACGATAAACATAGCACGTCCGTTCACAGCCTGGAAGGCAGGAATTGCATATTCTGCATATTCATCATCGCTGGAACAGATAACCACAATGTCTGCCTGTGCTTTCATTGCAGCTTCTACTCCTTCTTCTACTGAAGCAAAGCCCAAGTTGTCTATTACCTCATAGCCTGCACATGCCAGGAAGTTGCAGGAGAACTGCGCACGTGCCTGACGCATAGCCAAGTTACCGATAGTAAGCATGAATGCTTTTGGACGTTTACCAGAGTGTTCGGTCTGCAAACGTAACGCTTCGAATTCGCTTGCAGCACGGTCGGTATTCAGTTTTGCAAAAGTTGTATCTTCTTTTTCTTTGATTTCACAACTGCATGACGAAGAAACCGGAGTCTTTTCTCCTGCCAGTTCGTTGAAGTTAGGATATTGGTTGGTTCCCAATAGAATTTCTTTTCGTTTTGATACAGCTTCATGACGAGCCTTGTTGCTGGCATTGACAGCATTCTGTACACTTTCTGACAAGACCGCTTTCAGCATACCACCTTCATCCTCTGTTTGCAAGAACAGTTCCCATGCCTGTTTTGCAATAGCTACAGTCAGGTTTTCAATGTAGTAAGAACCTGCTGCTGGGTCTACAATACGGTTGAGGTGTGCTTCTTCCTTCAGCAGCAACTGCTGGTTGCGTGCAATTCTTTCAGAAAAATCATTCGGAGTTTCGTATGCCTTGTCGAAAGGAGTAACGGTGATAGAGTTTATGCCTGCTATTGCGGCGCTCATTGCTTCTGTCTGTGTACGGAGCAGGTTGACGTGTGCATCAAACAAGGTCAGGTTGAAACTTGATGTTTCAGCATGTGCAAGCATTTGACAAGCACATTTGCATGCAGGTTTGTATTCGTTGACAATGTTGGCCCACAGCATACGAGCTGCACGGAATTTGGCTATTTCCATGAAATAGTTGGAGCTGATACCGAAATTGAATTTGATTTTTTTTGCAGCCAGATCAGCAGGAACACCGGCTTCTGTCAGTTTGCTTAAGTATTCATTTCCCCAAGCGAGAGCATACCCCAGTTCCTGATAGATATAAGCTCCGGCATTGTTCAGAAGGAGGGAGTTGACAGCAATACAACGGAAGTTAGGATATTCAGCTAAAACTTCTACCAATTCTTTTGCTGAGTCAATCACAGAAGTAAGGTCCTTTCCTTTCTTCAACATTTTACTGATAGGGTCGAAGTTGACAGAACCTTGAATCTTTTCGGGATTATATCCTTTTTCTTTAAAATAACCCACTAAGATTTTGGCTAACTGTACGGTGTGTCGCTGACAAGTGGAGAAGTTCAGTTCCACACATTCGCAGCAGATATCTTTTAATAGTACGCGAACTAATTCCTCACTTACTTCGTCGCCTTTGATTGTGAAGCCTAATGAATCAATCCCTTTATTTAAAATATCGAGTGCTTTGGCATTGGCTTCTGCAGGATTGTTTACTTGGATATCTTGTCGGATAAACCATGTATTGTCATCTTTTTTATTTCCTCTTACATAAGGGAACTGTCCTGGAAGTCCTTCTGTGGTTTTTATTCCTTCCAAATCTTCCTGACGGTAGAAGGGTTTTACTTTAAATCCTTCATTGGTTTTCCATACCAACTTCTTTTCGTAGTCGGCTCCCTTTAGGTCGACTGTGATTTTATCCATCCACTCTTGTGTGGAAACGGAAGGAAAATCTGAAAAGAGTGTTTCTTTACTATCTGCCATAGTGAAAAGTGTTTTTTTGATATTATGATTTAATGTTCTCTATGCATATGATTGTAAACCCATGCAGGGCAAATATACGAATAAATTGCATAGAGTAATGAAAGAGTGAAGTTATTTTTGGTATATTATATCGGGAGAATTGTGAAAAGAAGGAGCCTGAAATCTTTTTGGGGATATTAACTTAAAATAGGAGAATGATAATATTCTTTTATAAAACGAAGCTCGGTTGTTATAATTTTTTTCACCAAATAATAGTTGATTGATTCTTTTTATTTGTCTACATTTGTCGCAAAATTTAGAATTTAATATTATGAATTGGCTACAAGATTTATTGACAAACCCTAACTCCATCGCGCATATAGTGGCACTTTATGCCTTTGTGATTGCGGCTGGAGTCCTTTTAGGAAAGATTAAGCTTTTTGGAATCTCATTAGGGGTTACTTTTGTCTTGTTTGTTGGAATCTTGGCCGGACACTTCGGATTTACCGGTAATCCGGCTATTTTATCTTTCGTACAAGACTTTGGATTAATTTTATTTGTTTTTTGTATTGGTCTGCAAGTGGGACCTTCTTTCTTTTCTTCTTTTAAGAAAGGGGGAATAACCATGAATATGCTGGCTGTGGGAATCGTAGCCCTGAATATTGTGGTTGCATTAGTATTATATTATGCGCTGCAAGGTCGGGTTGATATTCCGATGATGGTGGGTATCCTTTGTGGGGCAGTTACCAATACTCCTGGTTTGGGTGCTGCGAACGAAGCTCTCCAACAGCTGCATTATCAGGGACCGGAAATTGCGATGGGATATGCTTGTGCGTACCCGTTGGGTGTAATGGGTATTATTCTTTCCTTGATTGCTATACGTTATATATGTAGAGTAAATATGCAGAAAGAAGCAGAGGATATCCAAAAGGAGGAGGAAGCTAATCCTCACCTGAAGCCTTATCACATTGTATTGAAGGTACAGAATGAGGCTTTGAGTGGAAAGAAAATGTCTCAGGTGCAAAACTTCCTGGCTCGTGATTTCGTTTGTTCCCGTATTCTTCAGGACGGACATGTATATGTGCCGAATGCTGATACGGTATTACGTTTGGGAGATGAAATGAACATTGTCTGTGCCGAGGACGATTCTGAAGCTATTCAGGCGTTTATTGGTCCCAAAATCGACGGGGTAGACTGGGACAAGCAGAGTAAGCAGGATAAGCCGATGGTATCACGCCGTATTCTTGTTACTCAGCCGTCTATTAACGGTAAGACCTTGGGAGAACTGCATTTCAGTAGTATGTATGGTGTAAATGTGACTCGTGTAAACCGTTCGGGTATGGACTTGTTTGCGGCTCGTCAACTGACTTTGCAGGTGGGTGACCGTGTGATGGTGGTAGGTCCTCAGGATGCAATTGAACGTGTGGCAGAACTGTTAGGTAATCAGTTGAAACGTCTGGATCATCCGAATATCGTAACCATTTTCGTAGGTATTCTGGTTGGTATTCTGTTTGGTAGTCTTCCTATTGCATTCCCTGGAATACCGACTCCGGTTAAACTGGGTCTGGCAGGAGGACCATTGATTATTTCTATTTTGATAGGTCGTTTCGGACACAAGGTAAAACTGGTAACTTATACAACAATGAGTGCCAATTTGATGCTGCGAGAAGTGGGACTGGTTTTGTTCCTTGCCAGTGTCGGTATTAAAGCTGGAGAGAATTTCGTGCAGATGGTTGTGGAAGGCGATGGTATGTTGTATGTAGGTATTGGTTTCCTTATTACAGTTATCCCATTGCTGATTATCGGAATGGTGGCTCGCTGGGGTCATAAACTGAACTATTATACATTGATGGGATTGATTGCTGGTAGCAATACAGACCCTCCTGCATTGGCTTATGCGAATCAGATTTCAGGTAATGACGCTCCGGCTGTAGGATATTCTACTGTATATCCGTTGACTATGTTCTTGCGTATTCTTACCGCACAATTGCTGATTCTGTTTATGGCAGGATAATTCTTTTATCAGATAATTAAAATCCGCTATCCGGTTTCTTTCCGGATAGCGGATTTTCTTTTAAAAAAGAATCCGGTACAGAAAGAAAGTTTTTTCTTTGTACCGGATAGGATATAGAGAGTGTGATTAAGTCTGTTTTAGAAACGGCAGCGGATATCTACTCCAACCTGTACCGGACGTCCCATTTGTGCAAACCCACGACTCATTGTTTCGAAGTAGAATGCCTGATAGTCGGTATTCAGTGCGTTGTTTACCCAGAATCCTATCTGGCCATTTCCTTTGTTGAGGCTGATACGGCCATTCAGTGTGCCGTAAAGAGATTGGCTGGCATCATTTTTTTCTGTCCAATAAATACGTCCTGCTGCTTTATAATTAGCATTGAATGTGATATTGTCGAGTATGCTGTTCTTACGCAATGTCCATATATATTGTGTTCCTACACTGAAGGTATGTTTCGGCACGAAGGGTACGTAGTGACCATTATAGCTTATTTTTACTATTTCTTTTCCTGACTTTTCATTCGTTTCATAATCGGTAAAGGTTGCGTACGTGTATCCGTAGTTACCATTCAGGCTCCATGCATCAGTGAGTTGCGCACGTAAAGAGGCTTCGGCACCTATGCTACGGCTCTTTCCCGCATTGACAGTGATTCGTCCTAAACCGTTGTCTGAGAAGCGTGAAATCTGCTGGTCGCGTGTATCCATATAGAAAGCAGCCAAATCTGCCTGTAGTTTACCGTCGAATAGGGTGAGGTGAGTTCCCACTTCATAGTTCCAGGAATACTCTGGCTTGTAAAGAACCGTTTCACTGACGTTGGCCGGCTGGTCTTTGTACTTTTCGAACATGCTGGCAAACTTACTGAAGTTCGGATCTTGAGCCAGTGCATCGAGCATGGCATTTTTCAGAGAACCTTGAATTAAATCCGAGAACATCTGTATGTTGTATCCTCCGGAACGGTATCCTTTGGTGGCAGTTACGTATACATTATTCTGCTTGTTCCAGGCATATTGTATCGTGAATTTAGGTAGTAACTGCAGATAGTCGGTCGACTCTTTTCCTGTAAATGATGAAAGTGCATCCAGATTTTTACTTTCCATCTGCATAGGGCCCATTTTGAATAAGAAGTCAAAGTTCATGGCACTATGTGCATTGTAACTCATCTTTATCTTTTCATAATCCAAACGCAGACCGGCTGTTACAGACAGACCCTCTACCAGTAGATCGTTCAGTGTAGATTGGTGGTAGATGGCTCCGTTCAAAATAGGAGTATCGTAGCTTCCCGGTACCGGCATAGTAGGATTGTTCACAGTCAGATGCATGGTAGGCATCATCGGAGAGCCACTTGGAAAGATGCTGTTTACATTATCTTCAATCATACTTTTTACTCCATCCTGCTGGAAGGTTACAGGAGCGTCGGTAGTCAGCCACTGATAGAATCCGCTTATACCGGTAGTCCACTGCCAGCGTTGTCCGGCTTTCGATTTCAGCACCAGTTCTTCTGTCAGTGTCTTGGAATTCTGCTTCTGCATCATGGTGTAAATATCTAGTTCTGTAAAATCCTGGTCAAGATTCATCTGGTCGTACAGATACTGTACACCGGTAGAACTGCTCAGTATAAAATTGTCTGCCTGGTAAGAAAGGTTCATTCCGGCATTCAGAAGATTACGTTTGTATCCACATTCGTGGTTGTAGGAAATCTGGTTGATATATTCTGCACGATCTTCCTCTCCGCTGGTTTTTCCGGTATACATATATGGATATCCACCTTGATTGGTGTATTCGTAGTTAAGGGTGAAGTCCAGTTTCAAGTTTTCAGTAGGCAGATAGATAGCGCGGATGCGTCCTCCGAATTCGTCATCGGTGTCAATGCGTTTGCCGTTGTAACTGTTTTTGAAGAACCCTCCATTGTGCTGGTAAAAGAATCCGGCCGAAAAGGCAAACTGTGAAGAAATACGGTGATAATGTGTAAGCGATGCTTTGTAGTCATTATATGTGGCTGCACTGAGCCGTACATCTGTTCCCTGATAAGTGAAAGGTGATTTGGTAAAGACACGAATCAGTCCGCCCATGGTATTTCTACCATAAAGTGTACCTTGAGGACCTCTCATTACATCGATACGTTCGATGTCTGAATAGTTGAAATCGAAAGCCGACTTGTCAATAAAAGGAATATTGTCTACATACAATCCGATTGCTGGAGTATTGATACGTGAGCCGATTCCACGTACATAAACAGAAGTGGTCAGCTTTGAGCCATAATCGGGGATGAACAGGTTAGGCACCAGTCCGGAAATGGATTTGATGGAGGTCACTGCATTGTTTCTCATTTCATTTTGAGAAAATGAAGTAGACGATAAAGCCTGTTGACGGAGGCGGTTGTTTTCTTTGGGAGTAGCAATTACCACTACTTCTTCAATGTCTATCACTTTGGTGGTATCTTTGCTTTCAGGTACATAGCCTGTTTCGTTTGCTGCCATTGCAGCACTTGCTACAGTTGTGAGTGTGAGCAATAAAGCACTTTTTTTCATCCTCGTATTGTATCTGTTAATACTGTTTTTAAATTCGGTTGCAAAGTAAGTGCGAACAAGTGAAACGTGCAATCCTAATTTATGAGGATTTTATGCAATGGAAAGAGTAAAAGGAACTGTATACAAGAAGCGTCCCACTGCAAGGAGACGACCGTCCCACTACAAGGAGACGGGTGTCTCATTACAATGGTACGACCGTCCCACGGCAGTGGGACGCCTATGATAACCGGACTCGACTTATCCGATATTCTTTACTTTGATAAGATATTCTGCGATTTGTACAGCATTCAAGGCTGCTCCCTTCTTAATCTGGTCACCTACAATCCAGAACGTCAATCCGTTTTCGTTTGCCAGGTCTTTACGGATACGTCCTACATATACAGGGTCTTTTCCTGCAAGGAACAATGGCATCGGATATTCTTTCTTTTCCGGGTTGTCCATCAGAATCAGTCCTTCTCCTTCTTCGAAAGCCTTGCGTGCTTCTTCTACAGATACCGGACGTTCTGTTTCAATCCAGATGCTTTCTGAATGAGAACGAAGAGCAGGTACACGTACACAAGTAGCACTTACCTGTATATCAGAGTGCATGATTTTCCGTGTTTCGTTGTACATCTTCATTTCTTCTTTTGTATATCCGTTTTCAGTAAATACGTCAATCTGAGGAATCAGGTTGAAGGCCAACTGATAAGCAAATTTTTCTACTTTTACAGGCTCTCCTGCCAATACCTGACGATATTGTTCGTACAATTCGTCCATAGCAGCTGCACCGGCACCACTGGCAGCCTGATAAGTAGATACGTGTACACGTTTGATGTGTGTCAGGTTTTCGATAGCTTTCAGTGCTACAACCATCTGAATAGTAGTACAGTTCGGGTTGGCAATAATACCTCTCGGACGGTTCAGTGCATCTTCAGCGTTTACTTCAGGTACTACCAATGGAATATCGTTATCCATACGGAACGCACTTGAATTGTCGATCATTACTGCACCATACTTGGTGATAGTATCAGCAAATTCTTTAGAAGTTCCTGCACCTGCAGAAGTAAAGGCAATGTCTACACCTTTAAAGTCATCGTTGTGCTGCAGAAGTTTCACTTCAATCTCTTTTCCACGGAATGTGTACTTCTTTCCGGCACTACGTGTAGAACCGAACAATACTAATTCATCGACAGGGAAGTTTCTTTCTTCGAGCACACGCAGGAATTCTTGACCTACGGCTCCGCTCGCACCAACAATTGCTACTTTCATTTTCTTCGTTTTTATTTTCTGATTAATGTTAGTTCTTTATCCAGTTATCGGACTTTATGTAATGTTATATTGCTTTTTTGTAATGCAAAATGTTGCAATTCTCTAACTGACTGCAAAAATAAGACATTATTAAATATAAACTCGGTGAAATGGGAAGTTTTTTGTAATTTTGTTGTTAAAATGAAAATAGCTTATCTGTTTTATGAAAGAACTGTTCGATTTGATGAATTTTGATATAAGTTTTCCTATTACAGATCCTACATGGATATTCTTTTTGGTATTGGTCATCATTTTGTTTGCGCCGATAGTACTGGAACGGCTTCGCATTCCGCATATTATTGGTATGATTCTGGCCGGTGTGGTAATAGGGGAGCATGGGTTCAATATCCTGGCACGCGACAGTAGTTTTGAATTGTTCGGTAAGGTAGGGTTGTATTATATCATGTTTCTGGCTGGTCTGGAAATGAATATGGAAGATTTTAAGAGCATCCGTGTTAAGGCTACGGTCTTGGGATTGCTGGCTTTTATCTTTCCATTGGGTATAGGTATCTGGACGAATCTGAACCTGCTGAACTACGGTTTGATGACTTCTGTGCTGCTGGCCAGTATGTATGCTTCACATACCTTGATTGCTTATCCGATTGTGATTCGCTACGGTATTAACAGGCAAAGGGCTGTCAGCATAGCTGTAGGAGGTACGGCGGTCACTGATACGCTGACTTTGTTAGTGCTGGCTGTGATTGGAGGTATGTATAAAGGTGAGACTTCCGAAATGTTCTGGATATGGCTGGTATTGAAAGTCGTTGTGCTCAGTGCGGTTATTATGTTTACCTTTCCCCGTATCGGACGTTGGTTTTTCCGTCGTTACAGTGACAATGTCGTGCAATATATCTTTGTGATGGCCATGGTTTTCCTTGGAGCCGGTCTGATGGAGTTTGTCGGTATGGAGGGAATCTTGGGAGCCTTTTTGGCTGGTTTGGTATTGAATCGTCTGATACCTCATGTTTCTCCTTTGATGAGTCATCTGGAGTTTGTCGGAAATGCCTTGTTTATTCCTTATTTCCTTATCGGCGTGGGGATGTTGATTAATGTCAACGTTTTATTTGGACATATCGACTCGGTTAAAGTAGCTGTGGTAATGATTGTGGTGGCTCTGCTAGGAAAGTGGATTGCTTCATGGCTTACACAGAAGATTTATAAGATGCGGGCATTGGAACGTGAACTGATGTTTGGATTGAGTAATGCTCAGGCTGCTGCTACATTGGCTGCAGTGTTGGTCGGATATAATATTATTCTTCCTTCGGGCGAACGCTTGCTGAATGAAGATGTACTGAATGGAACAATTCTGCTTATATTGGTAACGTGTGTAGTTAGTTCTTTCATTACGGAACATGCAGCGAAACGTATTGCTATGGATGATGCGGCTGTAACCGATGAAAAAAAACAGGAGAAGGAATGTTTCCTCATACCGGTTGCCAATCCGGAAACTGTAGAAAATTTGATGAATCTTGGATTGGTGGTACGGGATGGTAAAATGAACAACAATCTGGTTGCTTTGAGTGTAATTAATGATAATAGTGACTCGGCTGTCAAACAGGAGATGAGGGGAAAACGTAATCTGGAGCGTGCGGCGCAGATTACAGCCTCTGCAAATGTGGACTTGAAAACAGTCAGCCGTTTCGATTTAAATATTACAACAGGAATCCTGCATGCAGCTAAAGAACATGAAGCGACCAATATCATCATTGGTTTGCATTATAAGGTGAGTATTGTTGACTCTTTTTTCGGAAGTTTGACGGAAAATTTGTTGAAGAATACTTATTTGCAGGTGATGGTAGCCCGCTTCCTTATTCCTGTGAATACGTTGAGGCGTATCATTGTAGCTGTACCTCCGAAAGCTGAGTTTGAGCATGGCTTTATGAAGTGGATTACTCATATGTGTAGAATGAGCGGACAGTTGGGATGCCGTGTACATTTTTATGCGCAAGCCCGTACATTGGGGTATATCAAAGGTTATATTCAACAGAAGCATAAAGAAACAAGAGCTGTTTTCTCTGAGTTGGAAAACTGGGATGACTTGTTGATTCTGACCGGACAAGTGAACTATGATCATCTGTTGGTTATTGTCAGTGCACGTCGTGGCTCCATTTCTTATGATTCGGCTTTCGAAAAACTGCCGAATCAGATTTCCAAGTATTTTAATAACAACAGTATCATGGTGCTTTATCCGGAACAGAAAGGAGACCCGAACGAGAGTCTTTCTTTCTCCGATCCACGTGGCTGGGCTGAAACTCAGTATTATGATAAAGTAGGTAACTGGTTTTATAAATGGTTTAAGAAAAATTCATGAGTGAAATAAAGAAAGATTGGCAACAGCGTACAGAACTGTTGCTGGGAGAGGAAAAGATGGAACGTCTGCGTCGGGCACATGTGCTAGTTGTTGGACTGGGAGGAGTAGGAGCCTATGCTGCCGAAATGATTTGCAGAGCAGGAGTGGGAAAAATGACCATTGTAGATGCCGATACTGTTCAGCCCAGCAATATCAACCGTCAGCTTCCTGCCACTCATTCTGTATTGGGAAGACCAAAAGCAGAGGTATTGGCCGAGCGGTTTAAGGATATTAATCCGGAGTTGGAGCTGAATGTCTTGCCTGTATATTTAAAGGATGAGGCTATTCCGGAGTTGTTGGATAGTGCTTCTTTCGATTTTATTGTCGATGCTATCGATACGGTTGCCCCTAAGTGTTATCTCATCTATCATGCACTTCAGCGAGGACTTAAAATTGTAAGCAGCATGGGAGCAGGTGCCAAACGGGATATCACTCAGATACGTTTTGCCGATTTGTGGGAAACCTATCATTGCGGATTGAGTAAGGCGGTTCGGAAACGCTTGCAGAAGATGGGAATGAAGCGGAAGTTGCCTGTTGTCTTCAGTACGGAACAGGCTGATGAACATGCGGTGATTCTGGTAGACAATGAACAAAACAAGAAATCAACAGCAGGAACAGTTAGCTATATGCCGGCGGTATTTGGATGTTATCTTGCTGAATATGTAATTCGTAAAATCTGATCATATGATACAATTAGAAAGTATTACGAAAAACTTCGGCTCTTTACAGGTGTTGAAGGGAATAAGTTTTACGATTGAAAAAGGAGAAGTTGTAAGTATAGTGGGACCCAGTGGAGCAGGAAAGACTACTTTACTGCAAATAATGGGCACATTGGATAGACCGGATAGCGGACAGGTCTGGTTGAACGGAACAGACGTCAGCCGGATGAAGGAGAAGGAACTTTCAGCTTTTCGAAACCGGGAGATTGGTTTTGTCTTTCAGTTTCACCAGTTATTGCCCGAGTTTACAGCATTGGAAAATGTAATGATACCTGCCTTGATTCAAGGTGTTTCTTCAAGTACAGCTCGTAAATCGGCTATGGAAATGCTGGATTTCTTAGGATTGTCTTCTCGTGTATCGCACAAACCGGCAGAACTGTCGGGAGGAGAGAAGCAGCGTGTGGCTGTAGCCCGTGCTTTAGTTAATCATCCTTCGGTTATTCTGGCCGATGAGCCTTCGGGAAGTCTGGATACACAAAACAAAGAGGAACTGCACCGTCTGTTTTTCGATTTACGTGATAAACTGGGCCAGACTTTTGTCATTGTAACCCATGACGAAGACTTGGCTTCGAAAACAGACCGTACTATTCATCTGATAGATGGCCGGGTTGTTTCACTTTAAGGAAATAAAAAAACTCCTGTCAATGACGGCAGGAGTTTTTTTATGTAGGAATAATAAGTTTGGGGAATTACGCGTTAACACGTTTTTCCTGAATTCTGGCTTTCTTACCAGTAAGAGCACGCAAGTAGTACAATTTAGCACGGCGTACTTTACCAACCTTATTAACTGTAATGCTGTCGATAGCCGGAGATTCCAAAGGGAAGATACGTTCTACACCTACAGTTCCTGACATTTTACGTACAGTGAAACGTTTCTTTTCACCGTGACCTGAGATTTTGATAACAACACCGCGATACAACTGAACGCGTTCCTTGCTACCTTCAACGATACGGTATGCTACTGTGATTGTGTCACCAGCTTTGAATGAAGGATGTTGTTTACCAGTAGCAAATGCTTCTTCTGCAATTTTAATTAAATCCATTGTTTTTTAAAATTAAATTGTTTATCGTTACAACGCAACATATCAAGTAACTCTTCTTTGACAGCGATTGCGCGAAAGCGGTGCAAAGTAAATGATTTTTCGGCATATAGCCAAACGTTTATGGGATATTTTGGAAATAAAACGTTGTAGGGCTTACTTTTTTTCGTTACTTTTGAAAATAAAATGAATATTGTATGAAACTGAATTGTATGAAGCAAGTGGCAATGTCTGCTTTGCTGGCCTGTGTAATAGGAAATACTGCATGTACTTCCAGTTATTCGTTGGTATCGGTAGAAGGAGGAAGAGTTGCCATGACTGACACGTATGACAGACAGGCAGATCAAGCAGCTCTGCAGATTGTCAAGTCTTATAAAGATAGTGTAGATGCGGTGATGGCTCCTATTATAGGTTATGCTCCCGAAGTGTTGAAAGCGTATCGTCCGGAGTCTCCTCTGTCGAACTTGATTGCAGATGTGCTGCGTGAAAGTGCAGAGATAAAGACAGGAGTGCTTCCTGAAGTCGGTGTGATGAATATGGGAGGTATTCGTAATATTCTGAATGCAGGAGCTATTACAGTCAGTTCCATCTATGAAATAAGTCCGTTTCAGAATGCCTTGGTGGTAGTAGAAATGAAAGGAGAAGATTTGTTGGAGTTGTTTGGGCAGATGGCAGCCGTGCATGGCGAAGGACTGAGTGGAGCAAAATTGGTTATCTCGAAAGATGGAAAGCTCTTGAGTGCTAAAGTCGGAGGGCGGAACATCGAGTCTGAAAAACTATATAAAGTGGCTACTATTGATTATCTTGCTGAAGGAAACGATCGCTTGGAAGCATTTAAAAAAGCTGTAAACAAGACCATACCTTCCGATGCCATTTTGCGTGATTTGTTTATTGATTATGTAAAGCGTTGTGAGAAACAGGGAAAGCCTGTACGTGCAAAGATTGAAGGACGTATTGTGGAACAATAGTAAAGGAGGGTATAAGGATGAAAAAAATTTATTTGACTGCATTGTTTTTCCTGTTTGCTGTTGTTGCAACAGCACAAAAGACCAAAGAAGTGTATGTGTTTCATACCAATGATATGCATAGCAGGGTAGAAGCCTTTCCGCAAGATTATCAGGATACATTGTTGGCTGGAAAGGGCGGATTGGTACGTCGGGCTACTTTTATAAAGGAGCAGCGAAGAATGCATCCCGATTTACTGTTGTTCGATTCCGGCGATTTTTCCCAAGGTACTCCCTATTATAATCTCTTTAAGGGAGAGGTGGAAGTGAAACTGATGAACGAGATGGGTTATGATGCCGGTACAATAGGCAATCATGAGTTTGATTTCGGATTGGAGAACATGGCTCGTTTGTTCAAATTGGCTAATTTCCCTATTGTTTGTGCCAATTATGATGTGACGGGTACCGTACTCGAAGGATTGGTAAAGGAATATGTGATTCTCAATCGGGAGGGATTGAAGATTGGAGTCTTCGGTCTTGGTCCTCAACTGGAAGGATTGGTTGCTGCCGAATGCTATGGTGATGTGAAGTTCGAAGACCCTGTTTCGGAGGCTCAGCGTGTGGCTGCCTTTTTGAAAGAAAAAGAACATTGCGATTTGGTTATCTGCCTTTCTCATCTGGGATGGAAAGATGATCCTTATTCGGATATCTCTCTGATAGAAAACACTCGTTATATTGATTTGGTATTGGGAGGACATTCTCATTCTTATTTTGAAAAACCGGAGTTTTATGAAAATTTGGATGGAGAGCGAATCCCCTTGCAGCAAATGGGCAAGAATGCAGCCTTTGTAGGTAAAGTAGTGTTGAAACTTGAGAAAGAAAAATAAATGAACAGACGATTTATATGTAGTATATGGCTTTTGTGTATAGGTATGGCTTTGTCTGCACAGACAACAGGCATATTGAGCCATATAAAAGATACGGTTGCTTGTAACAAATGGGTAGAGGAACAGCTTGCCGGGATGACTCTGAAGCAGAAAATCGGGCAACTGTTTATCCATACGGTAGCTCCGGTTACTACGCAGAAGAACAAGGAGAATATAGCGCAGGCTGTGAAAGAGTATGCTGTGGGAGGACTTCTGTTTTCCGGTGGCACACTCGATAAACAGGTGCAGCTTACAAATTGGGCACAGCAAATGGCTAAAGTCCCCTTGATGATTACTTTCGATGGGGAATGGGGGCTGGCCATGCGATTGAAAGAGTTTCCTGCTTTCCCGAGAAACCGGGTACTTGGATGTATACAGAGTGATACCTTGCTGTATCGTTATGGGCGGGAAGTAGCCCGTCAGTTGCGCGAGATTGGAGTCTGTGTGAATTTTGCTCCGGTAGCCGATGTGGATAACAATCCGAAGAATCCGGTTATCAATACCCGTTCGTTTGGAAGTAATCCCCGCGAAGTCGCACGGAAGGTGATTGCTTATTCACGAGGTTTGGAAGATGGAGGAGTAATGGCTGTATGTAAGCATTTCCCAGGTCATGGAGATACTGAAGTCGATTCGCATCATGCACTTCCAGTGTTGAATTTCGACCGTGCCCGTTTGGACAGTGTGGAACTTTTGCCTTTCAGGCAGGCGATAAATGCCGGTATTAGTGGAATGATGGCCGGGCATTTGAATGTGCCGGCATTGGGGAAAAAGCCCGCATCGGTTTCACCGGATATTGTGCGGGGAGTGTTGCAGGGCGAACTGAAATTCTCCGGTTTGACATTTACCGATGCACTGGCTATGAAAGGTATTTCCGGAAGTACGGATCTCTGTGCACAAGCTTTGATTGCCGGCAATGATATGTTGCTTGCTACCCGTAATCTGAAGAGGGAATTGGACGGTGTACTGGCTGCTATCCGAAGCGGGAAATTATCCGAAGAAACAATCAATCAGAAATGTCGCAAGGTGTTGACTTATAAATATGCCTTGGGTATGAACACTCGTCCGGAAATTCGTACCGAAGGGTTAAAACAACGTATTTATACTGATAATACGGAAAAGTTGATGAAGGATTTGGATAAGGCAGCGGTTACCTTGCTGAAAGATTCAGATTATGTGCTGCCCTTAGACTTGTCGTTATCCGGAACGGTTTTGTTGAGTGTATCTTCTTCGCTGACAAAATCTGCTCCTTTTTATCAACGGTTGCGCGAAACGGTAGACCTTAGCTGGATGCGGGCCAATACGGATTCCTTGTCGGTTATTCGTCAGAAACTTCGTGCTGCGCAGCGGGTAATTGTGGCCTTATATGAGAAAGATTGTACCCCTTATGCTCGCTTGATAAAGGAAATTGCCGGAGAAAAAGATGTGGTTTTTATTTGTTTTACCTCTCAGAAGTCATTGGAGAAAATTCCGTCGGTAATGGAAAAGGTTACGGCTGTAGTATTGGCTCATACGGATACTCCATCTGTACAGCGATATGTAGCAGATGCAATAACAGGAAAGACTTGTATCGACGGACGCTTGTCGGTGGGCGTGTCAGGGCTTTGGACAGCAGGTACCGGAATAGTCCTTGATCCGGATCGTCCGCGTCGCTTTAAACCTGAAGATTTTGGATTGGATTCTCGCGTCTTGTCGTCTATTGATAGTATTGCACAAGAAGGAATCCGTGCGGGGGCTTTTCCGGGTTGTCATGTATTGATACAGAAAGAGGGATATCCTGTTTATAATAAATGTTTCGGACATTTTACTTATGACGAAGCTTCAAGTCCGGTCACAGAAAATGATTTGTACGATCTGGCCTCATTGAGTAAGGCTACGGGGACTTTGCTTGCCGTGATGAAGTTATATGATGAAGGACGATTAGGGTTGACCGATAAAATCAGCCGTTATGTACCTCAGCTTGCAGGTACCGACAAGCAGAATATTACTGTACAGGAGTTGTTGTATCATGAATCCGGACTACCTTCTTATTTACCTTTTTATATGGAGGTAATTGATAAGGAAAGCTGCAAGGGAGGGCTTTATTCGAAAAGGAAGGATGAGTCTCACCAGATACAGATTGCTCCCAGCTTGTATATCTCTACCGATTATAAGTATAAGCCGGAATGGATTTCCAGAACGTATTCTGCAGACTATCCTTTGCAGATTGCCGACAGCTTGTTTATCAAAAAGGAGTTTCGGGATTTGGTTCTGAAAGAGTTGGCTGATGCTCCTCTCAAAAATCGTTCATACCGTTACAGTTGCTTGAATTTTATGCTGCTGAAAGAAATGGTTGAAAATATATCGGGAATGCCGATGGACAGCTATTTGGATAGTGTATTTTATAAACCCATGGGGTTGACACACACGCTTTATAATCCTCTGAATCGTTTTAAAAAGGAGAAGATTGTTCCCTCTGTGGCAGAAGATTTCTTGCGTGGCGGTGTATTGCAAGGGTATGTACACGATGAGGCTACAGCCTTGTTGGGAGGGGTTTCCGGCAATGCCGGTCTCTTTTCTACGGCACGTGAGGTTGCTGCCATTTTTCAGATGATAATGGATCGGGGAATTTACGGCGACCGTCGGTATTTAAGCCGTAATACTTGCGATTTGTTTATGACGATGAAGTCGAAGAATAGCCGGAGAGGCTTGGGTTTCGACAAACCGGATATGAAGGATACAGAAGCCAGTCCTTGTGCGGCAGAAGCTCCCGCAACTGTGTTTGGTCATACCGGGTTTACCGGTACGTGTGCATGGGCCGATCCGGATAATAATCTGGTTTTTGTTTTTCTTAGCAATCGTATTTATCCGGAAGCTTTTGGACGGAATCTTTTGATGAAGCTGAATATTCGTCCTCGTATGCAACAGGCAATGTATCAGTCTTTAAAGAAATGAGTTTATTTAGAATAAGTATAAATATAGTAGTTTTTGCTATGTGGAGGTTACAACATAAGCTAAATTGTTTACCTTTGCAATAACGAATTAGTACTACTATAATAACTTAACTTTTACTACAATGGCTTACGTAATTAGTGACGATTGTATCGCTTGCGGTACTTGTATCGATGAATGTCCGGTTGGCGCAATTTCTGAAGGTGATAAATACTCTATCAACCCAGAAATGTGTACAGAATGTGGAACATGTGCAGATGTATGTCCTTCTGAAGCTATCAGCTTGGGATAATCGATAATCGTCTTATGACAAACTAATATAGGCTGTTCTCGTTAAGAGAGCAGCCTATTTTTATTTATATTCCTGTTTGCAGCCTTTGAAGAATGCTCGATTTTACTGATTTGTCTTGAAATCTCAGGTTGACAAATCGATGTGATTTTTCTTGTTTTGGTAATAAAAATAAAAGAAAAAGCCTTTTGCACTAACTTGTATTTTGCTCAAAACTTATGCTCACGAATGGAATTTGGGAGTATAAATAGAGGAAATATGCGGAATATTCTGTTATACAGCATAAATTAGAGACTTATAATCGAAGATAAAAGTACTTGTATTATGGGCTGATGATACAAGTATCGACAGGTTGTGCGACTAATCGCGTTGCCTTACGCGACTAATCACGTTTGCAGATGTGAATAGAATCCGGTTTTAATGTTGTTTTTGTGGCTATTCAGTCCTTTTTATGAGAAAAATATTCTCCGTTTGGAAAAAGATAAAAAGACTCAGAATAATATTTATTGGAGGCATATTGTAAAAGACTAGAACTGTTTGTAGGAAAATGGGATGAAAATGTCTGCATTCTCTTTCTTTGTGAATTTTCCAAATGCCGGAAAACGGGCAAATTTCTTATGACTTCTGAAGGAGGAGACGAATAGCGCCGTGTAGAAGCCTCTGATTTGACATTTTGTTATTTTCTTTTTCTCCGTTGGGGGAGTTGTTTCTTTTTTACATTTTGTCAGTTGGGGCGGGTTTTATCAGTCGTTGGAAATTCTATCCATGCCCTATATTGTGGTGGACTGAAATCCGGCAGAGCATGGATAGAATGGGACACAGATTACTTGTTTTTGGATAAGAACTTACGGCTAAGCCATTTTCTGACAGGTTCGTCGTAACACTTCAAGCACAGATAGGCCAGCAGGATGCTTCCTGTGTATACAAGGGCAGCCATTTGCCAGCATTCTGTAAATGTATAAAGCTTGTTTTTTATCAGCCATGCATAGAACAGGTACATAAGCGGATAGTGAATGGCATACAGAGGGAACGAGATGTCGCCTAAAAAACGGCAGATGCGTGTAGACTGTTTGTCTGTAGTTTTACCGGAGGCGGCTATCCAAACCAATGCAGGAAAGACAAGAGCGATACAGATCAACTCGTATACTCCGTTCAAGCAGACCGGTGATTTTCCTTCTATATAGGGAACGCAAAACAGTATCAGCAATACGGCCGAGCAAATCCAAAAAGCTCCTCTTATTTTTATGGGGCGGAAGTGTCGGGATAATAGCATACCCAGTGAAAACGGAAAGAGCATACGCAGCATGCCTCCCCAGAAATTGGCACCATCGAGTGTCCATCCTACTCCCAGCATGCCGTATCCTACAATGTCGAAGAGTGCAAACCAGGCCAGTCCGATACCTGAAAGGGCGACCAGTATAGCCAGTCCCCTGTTGGAAAGACGATGGATGAATAAGGCATACAGGATATTTCCAATGTATTCAAAAAACAGAGACCAGCTGGGACCGTTCAGAGAGAACATTTCTCCATTTCCCCGTACGTCGTAGCCCGCTCCCGGATAGGCCGGAATAAAGAACATGGCGGCCAGCAGGGCAAGCATAACGGCTGAGGTAGCAACGTGGCTTCCATCCCACTGTACAGAACCTTGAATGCAAAAGGTGATAGCTCCAATGATTGTTCCCATAATAATCATGGGGTGAAGGCGAATCAGGCGGCGTGTAAAGAAGTTGCCTAATGTCATGTTTCTTTTCCAGCGGTCATCGTAGGCATAGCCGATGACAAATCCCGAAAGAATGAAGAAAAAGTCGACTGCCAGATAGCCGTGATTGATGGTGGTAATCAATGTACCTCCGGCAGCAAAGGAAAGACCTTCGAAAATATGGTAAAATACGACTAGTAATGCTGCTACTCCTCGTAGTCCGTCGAGAAGCTCGTAGTGTGGCTTTGTATCGGTAAAAGCTGCTGAAGAAATGTGTGACATGATATTTGAATTATTTTGTAGTTATGTTTTTAGTGGGGCAAAAGTAGGTAACTTTATAGAAATAATATTTGTCCTAAAACAAAAACGACCGGACGGACTGAGAAGAAAGACCGATTATTGGGGTTGATAAGGGTAGGATTGAACATTTTGTTTTATGGATATGGATGGTATTTTTGTGATGGGAGGCAAGGGTATGTGTGTGTTACTGTATTGAGGGCTGAATTTTTTTTGATTTTGTGAATAAGGGTTAGTTACTGAAAATAAGAATGTTATATTTGCTTGCGAAAGAAAGATGAAATTTTTTATGAAAAAAAGTGCAAGAAATGTTTGCAAGTTTAAAATAAAGCTGTACCTTTGCAACCGCAATCGAGAACGATACAACGGGCGTTTAGCTCAGCTGGTTCAGAGCATCTGCCTTACAAGCAGAGGGTCGGCGGTTCGAATCCGTCAACGCCCACTCCGATATGAAATCGATTCTCGAAAGCCTTTTTGGGCGTTTAGCTCAGCTGGTTCAGAGCATCTGCCTTACAAGCAGAGGGTCGGCGGTTCGAATCCGTCAACGCCCACCAAAAAGAACTTATTGATCGAATTTCCCTTTCGGGCGTTTAGCTCAGCTGGTTCAGAGCATCTGCCTTACAAGCAGAGGGTCGGCGGTTCGAATCCGTCAACGCCCACTTCCAATAAGCCTCGCAAATGCGAGGCTTTTCTTTTTTTATCTGTTTGGTTCGGAACATTTTTTATGCTGGCGTTGTTTTCTTGAAAGAAACATATTACCAGATATACTTTTATGAAGACGTTGGTGTTGGCCGATAATCAGGATGTGACTTGCATTGGAATAGAAACTGTATGGCAACTGCACGGATTTGGTGCAGGGAAGGGACTGCGTGTTTTTAGTGAGAAAGAGCTGTCGGAAGCTTTGTTGGAAAACAGGGATGCGGTGGTAGTGCTCGACTATACTTTGTTTGATTGTACGGCTGAACAGTTGTTTGTATTAAAGGAACGTTTTTCTGGTATTCATTTTATTCTTTTCAGTGATTCTCTTAGTGAAGATTTTGTGCGCCGCATGGTGTGTGGCAGGGAGGGATTCAGTGTGTTACTGAAAGATTCTTCTTTGGAGGAAATAAAGGCATGTTTTGCGGCGGCTTTGGAAGGCAGATTGTTTGTCTGTGAGAAAGTGTCTTCCTGGTTGTATGCAAAAGAAAAGGTAAAGGAAGAAGTCTTACCTTTGACATCGACCGAGAAAGAGATTCTTCGGGCAATGGCTTTAGGGAAATCGACAAAGGAAATTGCTTCAGAGCGTTTTCTTAGCGTGTATACGGTGATGACGCATCGTAAGAATATCTTTCGTAAGCTTTGTGTGAACAATGCGCACGAAGCGATTCGTTATGCGCTTCGTGCGGGACTTGTAGATATAGTGGAGTATTATATCTGATCGAGGGCCTGTGTCAGATCGGCTATCAGATCGTCTATGTGTTCGGTTCCTATTGACAGACGTACAGTTCCGGGGAGGATGTGTTGTTCTTTTAACTCCTGCTCGTTGAGTTGCGAGTGTGTAGTGCTGGCCGGGTGTATGGCCAACGATTTCATGTCGGCTACATTGGCAAGAAGGGAGAATATCTGCAGGCTGTCGATGAATTTTTGTGCTTCTGTGCTTCCTCCTTTTATGTCGATGGTAAAAATCGATCCGCCTCCTTTGGGAAAATACTGTTGGTATAATCCGTGATTAGGATGGTCGGGGAGAGACGGATGGTGTACGGCTTCTATCTTTGGATGCTGGTTTAGGTATTCTACTATCTTCAATGCATTTTCTACGTGCCGTTCTACACGAAGTGAAAGTGTTTCCAGTCCTTGTAGCAATAGAAATGCATTGAATGGGCTGATGGCAGCTCCTGTATCGCGAAGCAGAATGGCGCGTATGCGGGTTACGAATGCGGCAGCTCCGGCTACTTCAGTAAACTTAAGTCCGTGATAACAAGGGTCTGCTTCGGTAAGTTGCGGGAATTTGCCGGATGCTTTCCAGTCGAACTTTCCTGAGTCGACAATAACGCCTCCTAGACTTGTACCATGTCCTCCGATGAATTTGGTAGCCGAATGTACTACGATGTCTGCTCCGTATTCAATGGGGCGAATCAGATAAGGAGTTCCAAACGTATTATCGATGATGAGGGGAATGTGGTGGCGGTGTGCAATGTCTGCTACCTTTTCGATGTCGATGAGGTTTGAATTGGGATTGCCTAAGGTTTCGATAAAGATAAGCTTGGTGTTTGTCTGGATAGCTTCTTCAAAATTCTCGATACGTTCTGGGTCTACGAAGGTGGTATGTATCCCTGATGCGGGAAGAGTGTGCGCCAGAAGATTGTATGTACCTCCATAGATGGTCTTTGCGGCTACAATATGATCGCCTGTCTGGGTGATGTTCTGGAATGCATAGGCGATGGCGGCTGCTCCAGAGGCTACAGCCAGTGCGGCAACTCCTCCTTCTAGGGCGGCTATGCGTTTTTCGAGCACATCCTGAGTGGGGTTGGTTAGTCTTCCATATATATTGCCGGGGCGTTGCAGGGCAAAGCGTGCTGCTGCATCGGCGGAATTATGGAATACGTATGAGGTTGTTTGGTAGATGGGTACGGCGCGAGCATCAGTGGTAGGGTCTGCCTGTTCCTGGCCGGCATGAAGCTGGAGGGTTTCGAAGTGTAGTTTGTTTAAATCCATAAGTTGTATTTGTTTTTTGGGTTATTAAAGTGGGTATTCTTTGAATGCATATAATACGGTTGACAAATATCGTTCTCCTGTGTCGGGAAGCAGTACGACAATATTTTTATTCTTGTTTTCGGGGCGGGAGGCAACTTGTATGGCGGCGTATGCGGCAGCTCCGGATGAAATTCCTACTAATAGTCCTTCTTTCAGAGATAACTCTCTTCCGGTGCGGATAGCGTCATTATCTTTTACACGTATAATTTCGTCGACGACTTCAGAATGGTAAGTGTCGGGGATAAAGCCTGCTCCGATGCCTTGTATTTTATGTGGCCCTGGTTTGTCTCCGGACAATACGGCTGATGAGTCAGGTTCTACTCCGATGATTTTTATGTGAGGATTGTGCTGCTTGAGTCCAAGTCCGGTTCCGCTTAAGGTACCTCCGGTTCCCACTCCTGCGATAAAGATATCAATCTTTCCGTCTGTGTCCTGCCATATTTCTTGCGCTGTAGTAGCTGCGTGTGCCTGAGGATTGGCAGGATTTTCAAATTGTTGTAGGATGATAGAGTTGGGGGTGTGCTGATGAAGCTTGTTGGCTTTTTCTATTGCTCCGTTCATTCCTTTTTCTCCTGCGGTTAGTACAAGCTCAGCCCCCATGGCTTTGAGCAGATTCTGGCGTTCGATACTCATTGTTTCCGGCATGGTGAGAATAGTCTTGTATCCTTTTACTGTGGCTACCCATGCTAATCCCACTCCGGTGTTTCCGCTTGTAGGTTCAATGATGGTTGCGCCAGGTTTGAGTAGTCCTTTTTGTTCGGCGTCTTCTATCATGGCCAGTGCAATCCGGTCTTTTACGCTACCTCCCGGGTTGAAAAATTCCAGTTTGGCTATAAGATTGCCTTCTACCTGGTGATGTTGTTTGATTCGGTCCAGTGGTAATAATGGAGTATGTCCGATTAATTCGGTCAGTTGCTTTTTTATCCGTGCCATATCTGTATGTTTTTATATTGAAAACAAAAGTAGTGGAAAGTGAATTGGGATGCAATACCCTAAATAGGGTATATGATGGGTACGGATAAAATAAAAAAAAGAGGAGCGATAGGCTTCTCTTTGAAATTAGTTGCGGAGGCCTGACTCGAACAGACGACCTTTGGGTTATGAGCCCAACGAGCTACCAACTGCTCCACTCCGCGATGTTTAATAAAGTAATGCTTAGTTGCGGAGGCCTGACTCGAACAGACGACCTTTGGGTTATGAGCCCAACGAGCTACCAACTGCTCCACTCCGCGATGTTATGATTTTCCGTTTTCAATGGATAGCGGAGAGACAGGGATTCGAACCCCGGGTACCTCGCGGTACAACGGTTTTCAAGACCGCCGCAATCGACCACTCTGCCACCTCTCCAAAATCCTTGTGAAGGATGCCTTATTTCTCAAAAGCGATGCAAAGGTAGGGATTATTTTTGAATATGCAAAACTTTGGCCACTTTTTTTTGAAGAAAAGAGTATTATGGGATTTTTTATATGAAAATATGTACCTTTGTTATTGACAAAAACAATACAAAACAATATATGAATATGAATAAGTCGATTATTACAGTTGTAGGTAAGGATACGGTGGGTATCATTGCAAAGGTATGTACGTACTTGGCAGAAAATGAGGTGAATATTTTGGATATTTCGCAAACAATCGTGCAGGAATATTTTAACATGATGATGATAGTAGATGTAACTCGCATGCAGAAACCTTTTGAGCAGGTTGTAGCAGAGCTGGCCGAATTGGGAAATGAGATAGGAGTGCAGATTAAGTGTCAGCGTGAAGAAATCTTTAATAAAATGCATCGTATTTAATTTTATAACTTTTCTTGTATGATTAATATTTCAGAGGTTATTGAAACCAATAAGATGATTGAACAGGAAAATCTGGATGTACGTACTATTACAATGGGGATTAACCTGTTGGATTGTGCGGATAGCAATCTGGATGTTCTTTGTCAGAATATATACAATAAAATTTTCCGCTATGCAGAAAAGTTGGTGAGTACAGGAGAAGAGATATCAAAGGAGTTTGGTATTCCTATTGTAAATAAACGTATCTCAATTACTCCCATCGCATTGGTGGGAGGCTCTGCATGTAAAACTCCTGATGATTATGTAAAGATTGCACAGACATTGGATCGCGTGGCGGAAGAGTTGGGTGTGAATTTCATTGGAGGGTACTCGGCGATTGTTTCGAAAGGGATGACTCGTAGTGATGAACTTTTGATTCGTTCTATTCCGAAGGCTTTGGCTTGCACGGAACGTATTTGCTGTTCTGTTAATGTCGGTTCTACCAAGACAGGTATCAATATGGATGCTGTTAAACTGATGGGTGAAATTATTAAAGACACGGCAGAAGCTACAAAGGAACGCGATTCTTTGGGATGTGCCAAACTGGTAGTGTTGTGCAATGCCCCGGATGATAATCCGTTTATGGCAGGTGCATTCCATGGGGTATCGGAAGCTGATGCTATCATTAATGTGGGAGTCAGTGGTCCGGGTGTTGTGAAGTATGCATTGGAACAGATTCGCGGACAAAGTTTTGAAGTGCTTTGTGAAACAATCAAGCGTACTGCATTTAAAATTACTCGTGTAGGGCAATTGGTTGCACAGGAAGCATCTCGCCGTTTAGGTGTTCCTTTCGGTATTATAGATCTTTCATTGGCACCAACACCAGCTGTAGGTGATAGTGTAGCTGAAATTTTGCAGGAAATTGGTTTGGAATATCCGGGAGCTCCCGGTACGACTGCCGCACTGGCATTGTTGAACGATCAGGTGAAAAAAGGAGGGGTAATGGCTTCTTCTTATGTAGGAGGATTAAGTGGTGCATTTATTCCGGTCAGTGAGGATAAGGGAATGATTGATGCGGTAGAAGCCGGAGCACTGACTATAGAAAAACTGGAAGCGATGACTTGTGTCTGCTCTGTGGGACTGGATATGATTGCGATACCGGGAAGTACATCGGCTGCTACTATTTCGGGTATTATTGCCGATGAAGCTGCTATTGGTATGATTAATCAGAAAACAACAGCCGTACGTGTTATTCCAGTCGTAGGAAAAGAAGTCGGTGAAACCGTAGAGTTTGGTGGATTACTTGGATATGCACCGGTTATGCCAGTCAATTCGTTTAGTTGTGAAGCTTTTGTGGGACGAGGAGGACGTATACCGGCTCCTATTCATAGCTTTAAAAACTGATAAAACATAAAAATTCCCGTTGTTTCTTAGTGAAAATTGTGTTTTTCTTAGTGAAACAACGGGATGTTTTTTTGTGAACAATCTTTTTCTCTCGAAATACTTCAATTGTTATCCTGATAGAATTGAAGATTTCTAAAAACTAAACCTACTTTAATTAACCTTTCTCTATAACCTTAATAATATCTAATGCAACTCTTGTTTGATGATTTTAGGCTTGTTTTGTAAAGTAAACAATATTGTCTCCTGATTTGTTCATAGCTATCTAAAATTTTTCTGGAATTGCGTATCTTTGTACCGGTCAATCTTATAACAGGTAGACTTGGTTTATAAGTAAAATAGGAGTATGATGAAATAAAACCATTGCAACCCTGTCGGCTTATAAGCTCGAAAACAGAATATCTACAGAATATTTATGGTGAATTATTTGGATGAACTGAATGAAAGTCAGCGCGCTGCCGTACTTTATAACGAAGGACCTTCTTTGGTAATTGCAGGTGCAGGGTCGGGAAAGACACGTGTCTTGACTTATAAAATAGCGTATTTGCTGGATAGTGGTTATGATGCCCGTTCTATATTGGCTCTTACATTTACCAATAAGGCTGCCCGTGAAATGAAAGAGCGTATTTCTCGCCAGGTAGGTGTAGAAAGGGCACGTTACTTGTGGATGGGTACATTTCATTCTGTCTTTTCACGTATATTACGTACGGAGGCAGAAAGCATAGGCTTTACATCTAATTTTACTATTTATGATTCTTCCGATTCTAAAAGTCTGATAAAGTCAATCATTAAGGAAATGCATCTGGATGATAAAGTCTATAAACCCGGAACAGTGCAGGCGCGTATCAGTAACGCGAAAAATCATCTGATTTTACCCGATGCTTATGCAGCTAATGCCGAATTATACGAAAGTGATGCGGCTGCGAAGATACCTGCTGTCCGTGATATTTATCGGTTTTATTGGGAAAGATGCCGTCAGAGTGATGTAATGGACTTTGATGATTTGCTGTTGTATACCTATTTGTTGTTTAAACAGTATCCGGATATTTGCAGACGTTATGCCGAACATTTTCAGTATGTATTGGTTGATGAGTATCAGGATACAAACTTTGCACAGCATAGTATTGTGCAGCAGTTGACTGGCATTCACCGCAAGGTTTGCGTGGTGGGAGATGATGCGCAGAGTATTTATTCTTTCCGTGGAGCAAATATAGACAATATCCTGAAATTTACTCAGCTGTATAATGATGCCCGCTTGTTCAAATTGGAGCAAAACTATCGCTCTACCCAAACCATTGTAAAAGCGGCCAACAGTCTGATTGAGAAAAATAGAGAACAGATACGGAAAGAAGTGTTCTCGAAAAATGAGGCAGGAGAACCGATTACTGTCTTCAGTGCTTATAGTGATGTGGAAGAAGGGGAGATTGTTGCCGGGAAAATTGCTCAACTTCACACTCGTGAGGGATATGGGTATGATGATTTTGCTGTATTGTATCGTACCAATGCGCAGAGCCGTATTTTTGAAGAGGCATTGCGCAAGCATGCTTTACCTTACCGTGTATATGGCGGATTGTCTTTTTATCAGCGTAAGGAGATAAAAGATGTAATTGCTTATTTTCGTCTGGCGGTTAATCCGCATGATGAAGAAGCCTTAAAACGTGTCATTAATTATCCGGCACGTGGTATCGGGGATACTACTTTGGGAAAAATTATCAATGCTGCCAATATACATAAGGTAAGCCTGTGGACGGTGTTGTGCGAGCCGTTATCATATAATGTCAATTTGAATAAAGGTACACATGCCAAGTTGCAGGGATTCCGTGATTTGATAGCAGGATTTGTAGAAGCTGCAACTTCCAAAACTGCCTACGAACTGGGAGGTGAAATCGTGCGTCAGTCGGGTATTATCAGTGAGATTTATCAGGACCGTTCACCGGAGAATTTAAGCCGTCAGGAAAATATAGAAGAATTGGTGAATGGTATGCACGATTTTTGTGCTACCCGTCAGGAAGAAGGAAACGAGCATATTTTGTTGCAGGACTATCTTTCTGAAATTGCCTTGCTTACCGATCAGGACAACGATAAAGATGAATATGTCCCTCAAGTTACATTGATGACGATTCATTCAGCCAAAGGATTGGAGTTTAAGAATGTATTTGTGGTAGGTCTGGAGGAAAACTTATTTCCGAGTCCGATGTCCGGTTCGTCATATAAAGCACTGGAAGAAGAGCGTCGTTTGTTTTATGTAGCCATTACCCGGGCCGAAGAACATTGCTTTCTGTCGTATGCCAAAAGCCGTTTTAAGTATGGTAAAATGGAGTTTAGTAACCCAAGTCGTTTCCTGAGTGATATAGATTCCCGTTATCTGAATTTACCACAAGGAGAGGCTATCGCCCGTAAGGTAGACGAAGGAGCTACTCGTTTCCGGCAAAGTAATCTGTTTTCTGCATCTCGTGAGGAAAGGGAAGAGCGGTATATCGACCGCCATACACCTTCCATGTTCGATGGAGGTGAAATTCCTCAGGAACCTCATCGCTTTGTAAAACCTGCACCTCCCCGTACATTAAGAAAAATACCGACTGCAGGCACTTCGGTATCCTCTTCCGCTTCTACGCATGGTGTATCGGTAGGACAGACCATAGAACACGAACGTTTTGGGTTGGGAGAAGTAATCCGTGTGGAAGGTACAGGTGATAACTGTAAGGCTACAGTACGTTTCCGCAATGTTGGAGAAAAGCAACTTCTGTTGAAGTTTGCACGTTTTAAAGTTGTCAATCAATAAAATAAATATACATGGAAATAGAAAAAATAATTAAATCGGCAGATATTCCTTGTTATGTGATGGAGGAGGATTTGCTAAGAAAAAATCTGACTCTGATAAAGAGTGTTGCAGAACGTGCAGGAGTCGAAATTATTTTAGCCTTTAAGGCATTTGCGGTGTGGAAATCTTTTCCTATTTTCAGAGAATACATTCATTACACAACAGCAAGTTCTGTGTATGAAGCCCGCTTGGCTTACGAGGAGTTTGGAAGTAAGGCACACACTTACTCGCCAGCCTATACTGACAGAAATATTTCTGAATTTTTGAAATATAGCAGTCATCTTACTTTTAATTCTCTCTCTCAGTTTGAACGTTTTTCTTCGCAAGCACGGAAAGAGGGTGTTTCGTGCGGAATACGTATTAATCCTGAATACTCAGAGGTAGAAGTGGAATTGTATAATCCTTGTGCTCCTGGTACTCGTTTTGGAGTTACTTCCGATTTATTGCCGGAGGTATTGCCCGAAGGTATTGAAGGCTTTCATTGTCATTGTCATTGCGAATCAAGTTCTTACGAATTGGAACGGACCTTACAGCATATAGAAGAAAAATTTAGCCGTTGGTTTCCTCAGTTGAAATGGTTGAATTTAGGAGGAGGACATCTGATGACACGCAAAGACTACGATGTAGAGCATTTGATTGGGCTTTTAAAAGGTTTGAAAGAGCGTTATCCTCATTTGCAGATTATTCTGGAACCTGGTTCTGCTTTTACATGGCAGACAGGTACATTGGTAGCATCGGTTGTAGATGTAGTAATGAGCCGTGGTATACGGACTGCTATTTTGGATGTAAGTTTCACTTGTCATATGCCCGACTGCCTGGAAATGCCTTACCAACCTCGGGTACGTGGAGCAGAAAGTCTTCCTGCCGATGCAGTGAAAACAGCATCAGCTGAGGATCATGTGTACCGTTTGGGAGGAAATAGCTGCCTGAGTGGAGATTATATGGGCAGCTGGAAGTTTGATCATGAGTTGCAGATTGGAGAAAGAATTGTTTTTGAAGATATGATTCATTACACCATGGTGAAAACCAATATGTTCAACGGAATTCATCATCCGTCTATTGCTTTGCTTCATACAGACGGTGAACTGGAAGTGTATAAGACCTTCCGATATGAGGATTATCGTGACAGAATGTGCTAATTGATTATATAGTCTGATTCAGTTGTACGGTTCATCTCGAAGTACTTTGTAGACTTCGGTATGAACCGTTTTTTTTTCTGTATAAAGGTTTTGTTTGTTTTATTCCATAAAAAAGTTTGCTGCTTTGAGATTGCAGAAAGTGAGATTTTAGTGGGATAAGTACAAGAAAAATCTACTTTTCTGAAAAAAAATGAAGCTAATTTTTGCAGATAAGGAAAAAAGCACTACTTTTGCACTCGCAATCGAAAATCACTTCCGATTGTGTAATTAAAATAATTGCGGAAATAGCTCAGTTGGTAGAGCATAACCTTGCCAAGGTTAGGGTCGCGAGTTCGAG